>NZ_VRVC01000083.1:0-23451 GCF_008040005.1 Methylobacterium sp. WL19 | reverse complement strand
GGGGTCTGGGGCGCGGCCCAGGGCGTCGCCTTCGGGGCCGGCGGCTTCCTCGGGACCATGGCGGTGGATCTCGCCCGTCTCGTCAGCCCCGAGCCGGTCCATGCCTATGCCGCCGTGTTCCTGGCCGAGGCCGCCCTGTTCCTGGTGGGCGCGCTCCTGGCTCTTAGGATCGAGCACGCGGGCGCGACGCTGCTGCGCCGTGCCGCCCGCCCACGACGGCCCGTGCTTCAACCCCGCTATCGCTGAGGTGAGTCCCATGCCGGAGCCGGAGACCTTCGACGTCGTGGTGGTGGGGGGCGGCCCGGCCGGGGCCACCGCCGCCACCGATCTCGCCCGGATGGGGCGCCGCGTCCTGCTCCTCGACAAGCCGGGCCGGATCAAGCCCTGCGGCGGCGCGATTCCCCCGCGCCTGATCCGCGACTTCGCGATTCCCGACCATCTGCTCGTCGCACGCGTGCGCTCGGCGCGGATGGTCTCGCCCAAGGACAAGCGTGTCGACATGCCCATCGGCGACGGTTTCGTCGGCATGGTCGACCGCGAGCATTTCGACCCCTGGCTGCGCGACCGCGCGGCCCTGGCCGGGGCCGACCACCGCCCCGGCAGCTTCACCCGCATCGTCCGAGACGACGACGGCGGGGCCACCGTGCATTACCGCTCCGGCGAGGCCGAGCACCGGGTCCGCGCCCGCCTCGTCATCGGCGCTGACGGGGCGAGTTCCGTGGTCGGGCGGGCCGAGATTCCCGGCCACGCGGCCATGAAACAGGTCTTCGCCTATCACGAGATCGTCCGGCGTCCGGCGGATGGGAGCGGCGACGTCGAGGGGACGCGCTGCGACGTCTATTACCAGGGCAAGCTCTCGCCGGATTTCTACGCCTGGGTCTTCCCCCATGGCGACACGATCAGCATCGGCACCGGCAGCGCCCGCAAGGGCTTCTCCCTGCGCGGGGCGATCCGGGCCTTGCGCGCCTCCACCGGCCTCGATGCCGGGGAAACCCTGCGCCGCGAGGGCGCGCCGCTGCCGCTGAAACCGCTCAAGCGCTGGGACAATGGCCGCGACGTGCTGCTCACCGGGGACGCCGCCGGCATCGTCGCCCCGGCCTCGGGCGAGGGCATCTACTACGCCATGCTCGGCGGCCGTCTCGCGGCGGAGGCGGCCGACACCTTCCTCGCCACCGGCAAGGCCGCCTCCCTGGCCCTGGCCCGGCGTCGCTTCATGCGCCTGCACGGGCGCGTCTTCCTGATCCTGCGCATGATGCAGTGGGTCTGGTACCGCAACGATTCCCTGCGCGAGCGCTTCGTCTCGATCTGCAAGGACAAGGACGTCCAGCAACTCACCTGGGATTCCTACATGAACAAGGAACTGGTGCGGGCAAAGCCCGCCGCCCATGTGAGGATCTTCTTCAAGGATCTGGCGCACCTGTTCCGCTGGGTCTCCCCATGATCGGCGGGTTCGAGACCGGCCCGGTCGTGACCGCGGCGGCCGCCGCCCTCGTCACCGCCCTGGCCGGCGGGCTCCTGACGACCACCGGCCCCTGGTATCAATCCCTGCGGCGGCCCTCCTGGAAGCCGCCGGACTGGGCCTTCGGCCCGGTCTGGACCACGATCTTCACCCTCACGGCGATCTCCGCCATGATCGCCTGGCACGCGGAGGCCGGAACCTCGGCGCGTGGCGCATTGCTCGCCGCCTACGGCGTCAACCTCGTCCTCAACATCGCCTGGAGCGGCATCTTCTTCCGCCTGCGCCGGCCGGACTGGGCCTATCTCGAGGTGATCGCCCTGTGGCTCTCCATCGTGGCGCTGATCGCCGTGACGGCCCAGGTCTCGGGGATCGCGGCCCTCCTGCTCGCGCCCTACCTCGCCTGGGTCAGCGTCGCGACACTGCTCAACCGGGCGATCGTGCGGCTGAACGGGCCGTTCGGTGAGGCCCGCCCCGCTCGCAGTATCGGAAGCCGCGCATGATTCCGGATGCGGCGACCCTGGCGGCATTGTTCGCCTCCGGGCGGATCATCGACGTGATCCTCGGTCTCGTGGCCCTGGAGGCCGCCGCCCTCGTGGCATGGCGCCTCTACGGGGGGGATCGCCCGCTCCTTGCGCCCCTTTTCTGCAACCTCGCCTCGGGCGCGGCCCTGATGCTGGCGATCCGCGCCGCGCTGATTGGCTCGGATTGGACGGTGGTGGCGCTCTGCCTCATCGCCTCTCTGATGGCGCATCTAGGGGAGGTCGCGTTGCGCATGTTCGGGGGGTCGCGTTCCGCATCCGATCCGGTCATGCCCGACCTTGGCCAACCGGGCAGAACGGTCACGAGGCGTGCCTGAATTGCAGCTGTCCAACCTTCGGCTTCATGAGTGGAGAACCGGCTTCATGCGTCGCATATCTGCCCTCCTGCTCGGTTCGGCCGGCCTCATGGCCGCCGCGACCTGTGCCTCGGCCCAAGATGCGGAACAGATCAAGCGGGGTGAATACTTGGCGACGGCGGGCGATTGCGTCGCCTGCCATTCGGCGCCGGGGGGCAAGCCGTTCGCGGGGAACTACGTTCTCAACACGCCGATCGGGAAGATCCGCACGCCGAACCTCACACCGGACGACGAGACCGGGCTCGGCAAATGGACCGCCGATGACTTCTACCGCGCCCTGCACGAAGGCATCGACAACGAGGGCAGCTATCTCTATCCGGCCTTCCCCTTCGCCTGGTACACCAAAGTCACGCGCGAGGATTCCGACGCGATCTTTGCTTACCTGCGCTCCCTCGAACCGGTGAAGGAGCCGCGCAAGCCTTCCGAGATCCCGTTCCCGTTCAATATTCGCACGGCGCTCATCACCTGGCGCACCGCGTTCTTCACCGCCGGCGAATTCAAGCCGGATCCGAACGCCAGCGCCGAGGTCAATCGCGGCGGCTATCTCGTGGAGGGGCTCGGCCATTGCGGCATGTGCCACAACGCCAACAAGATCGTCGGAAACAGCGGGCTGGCCGGAAAACTCGGCGGCGGGGTCATCGACGGCTGGTACGCCCCCAACATCACCCCCGACGACCACACCGGCATCGGCTCCTGGAGCGACGATCAAGTGGTCGAATACCTCAAAACCGGCGCCGCTCCGGGCAACCAGCCGGGCGTCGCGGCAGGGCCGATGCGTCAGACCATCGAGGAATCCCTCTCCAAGCTGACCGACGCCGATCTGAAGGCGATGGTCGCCTACCTGCGCACGCAGAAAGCGAAAGAAAGCTATAAAGTCAAGGATCTTCAGGCGTTTAACCAGGCCGATGCGCCGGGTGCCGCGACCTATCTCAGCTATTGCTCCTCCTGCCACAAGCCGGACGGCAAGGGGGTCGAGGGGGCGATCCCGGCGCTCGCCGGCAACACGTCCGTCCAGGCGGAAGGCCCCGAGACGGTGATCCGCGTCGTTCTCGGCGGGCTCGCCGCCCAGAACGGCTATGCGCCGATGCCGGCTGTGGGTGCGGGCATGACCGATCAGGAGGTCGCCGACGTGACCGATTACATCCGCAACGCCTGGGGCAACAGCGCCCCCGTCATCGCCGAGCGCGGCATCGTCGGCACCGCCCGCGCCGCCACGCAGACCATGCTGGCGGGAACGGCACCCTGCGCCGTCATCGCCCAACCGAACGTGGCCAAAGCCATCGCCAACACCCCCGGCGCGACGAGCCTGAAGGGGTTGGCGCAGGAGAACTTCATCCCGGTCGTCGACGCTCTGCTGCCCAAGGTGAAGGCCGCGGCCGGCGGCGCCAAAGATGACGACATCGTCAACGGACTGACCACAGCGTTCTGCCAGGCCGCCCGCAACGACCCGGCCTACGGCAAGCCCGGCTGGCACGCGGTGATCGGAAGCTTCTCCAGCATCGTCTACAGCCAGATCAGGAACCCCGAAAAACGGGTCGCCTTGCCGGGTCCCGCGGGTGCCGAGCCGACGCCGTGATCGATACGGGCCGACGTTGCCTTCTTCGGCGCAGGTGGAGACTGCAAGCCTGCCGCTAATGACTTTCGCCGGCGTATCGGGTTAAGTCACCGTGGATAACAATACAAATATCTATATTGTAAGATAATATAAAAATTGATTGCTTTATTCCCTGTTGACTTGCTCGTCGAGCGGCGGGCTATACAAATGTGACCTTTGGGCGACAACGCCGCTACGATTGAGGGACGGAGGGAATGGGATCCGGTGCTGGTGCGTCGATGAGGGAGAGCTTGCTCGAATGCGGCGCTTTCCCTGTTGCGCTCCCGGAAGAGGCACTGGATGATTCACGGTTTTCTCTACGCAGCCTCCACGCTCGGTCTCACCCTGTGCGTTGGGCTTGGCCTGACGACCCTCGCCTCCGGGCCGGCCCAGGCCGGTTCGGCGGCGCAACCCGGGCAGACGGTCGGCCTTCCGGTCGGCGCCCAGCTCCCCGTCGGCCTCTATTTCGTCAACACGTCAAGCTTCGGCATCCGCGACACCCGACAGTTCGATTCCGAATCGAACATCAACTTGCCTACCTTCCTCTGGGCGACGCCGTGGAGCTTGCTGGGCGCGCGGCTCAACCTCGTGGCGATCCAGACAGTTGTGGCATCGAGCCCGCGCGGCACGCCCTACCAGAGTGGTATCGGCCAGTCTCTGCTCGCCGCCCAGCTCGCCTGGAATCTCGGCAACGATATCGGGGTGAGCTATCTCTTCGGCGGATACCTACCGATTGAGACGAGTTTCCTGACTCAGAACGCGTCGCTGAGCCACCGTTTTGCTGCGCCGTATAGTGGCAACGGTTTCAACCTCACCGCCAATCTGCTCTACGGGGTCTTCGTCGATCCGGTGACCGCGCAGGGCGTAGTCTAGCCCGACTATCTCAACCTCGATCTCACTGCGACGAAGAAGTTCGGAAAGTGGGAGGTGGGCCCTGTGGCCTTCGCCTCCACCGATCTGCCCACGCGTTTCCCCGGCTATCGCCGCCAGGGCCAGATCGCGGTGGGCGGGCTTGTCGGCTACAATTTCGGGCCGGTGAACGTCCAGGCCTACGTCACCCGAGGCGTGGCCGAGCGCAATTATGGTGGCCGCGAGACACGCGGCTGGCTGCGGCTCATCGTGCCGATCTACAAGGAAAGTATCAATTCGGCGGCGCCCTCGATTCCGCTGAGCTGGCGGCAATCCCTGCGGTAGGGCATCGTCACAGGGCGGCGACAGGCGCGCGGCATGCGATCCGTCTCCCTGCTCCGCAGGCCGTCGGTGCTCCTTCGAGACAAGCCCGGCGTTTACCGTAAACCGCCCATTAATCCGACTCGTCGAAACCTAGCGATCGTCGGGGCCGCAGCGGCGTTCGCTGGTCCCCACGTGTGGTTTCAAGGGTAACGGTGTATGCGTAGCGTTCACACGGCGATCGACAACGTGGTCCCTTTCCGGCGTCCTGGTAGGCCCCAGCCCCAGGCTCCTGTCGTCTCGCCCTCCCTCGCCGCGAGGCGTGTGGACCAGCGCGCACTTATGGATGCGGTCTATGCTAGCGGGACGCTCGCGGTCGCGGCCGGAGACCGCGAGACCAAGCTGATCGCTGCCCGTCTGCAGGTCTATGGTTTTCTCACCGTGGAGGAATTGGGAGAGGATAGCGCATTACGGCGCCTGCGTCCGTCTGAGGCCATCCGCGCGCAGGTCGATCGTCCATGGCGCCTGTCGAAGGCCGCCTACGGTTCGGGCCTGTCCGTCACGGTCCCGGCCGCCGATGATTTCCTGTTCGATTCTTCCGCCGGCGCCTCGGCCTGATCTCTCCGCGAAACGGACCCTCTCACGGCCCGTCGAGACAGGCTCGTTGCCGCGTCCTGCTGGGATGTGAAAACTGGGTCATCGAGCACAGTCACGCTCCATGTCCCGGTAAAATATCCCTCGATCAGTAATGATCCCCTCCTCAGCCTGCCGACCCTGGCAGTCTGATCCTCCTGGCCCAAGCCTGTGACCGTGGTGGCCCTCACTAAGCTACACCACGTCTAGGGACACGACCCGGCCGCCGGGGGAAATTTTCAGCGATCGCGCTTGTCCACCACAGCGCATCCGGTCATCGGTCCGCGGCTTCCGTTCGTCACCGAGCACGTGACGAGGGCTGTCGCCGCATCTGCGTGACTATGTCGGGTGACGACCGCCTGCTCGCGGGCGCGGCGCGCGGCCGCCTCGATCAGGTCGGCCCCGATGCCGGTGGCGATCCGCCCGGCCCGGCCGAACAGGCCATAATAGGCATCCCCTGGCGTCTCGCCCTTGAACTGTACGCCGACCGCTGACGGGTCACCGCAGGCGAGTGTCAGCGTCATCCCGTCTGTCGACGACATCTCGGCG
This sequence comes from Methylobacterium sp. WL19, assembly GCF_008040005.1. Taxonomy (NCBI): domain Bacteria; kingdom Pseudomonadati; phylum Pseudomonadota; class Alphaproteobacteria; order Hyphomicrobiales; family Methylobacteriaceae; genus Methylobacterium; species Methylobacterium sp. WL19. Next base: position 17,151 of record NZ_VRVC01000083.1, on the reverse strand, counting down.
AAATCGATAGTGCGGTTGACGAGGGTGGCTTTCGTTTCGGCGACCACGCTGTCGATGAGATCACCGCAGGAATCGGCGCGTGCCGACAGGATTGAGAGCGAGAGCACGGCGGCGGTCAGGATGATGAGGCGCATGACAGGTAAAATAGGCGCGCCGCTCGCCCTGTCGAGGTGGACCATCGCACACGCCCCGACGCCATTGAATGATCGTTCATTGACTCATGAATGAACGTTCAATAGGCATTGAGGGAACGGGGGGGCGTCATGGGCGAGTTCAGTTGTTATGACGATGTCGATGCGCCGCGCGGGTGGGATGCCGGGCGCGTCCTGGCTTCGATCCGTTCCGCCTGTGGGCCGTCAACCCTTCTGCCGGGGCTTCTGATCCTGGTTGGTTGGCTCGCTTTCCTTGGCTGGACCGGTGCGGGCTCCGACGGCTGGCAGGCGCGCGTCTGCGCCGATCACGCCGAGCAATCCTGGTCCTGGCAGGCACGGTCCTGCGGAATGACCCAACCGGAAGGTTCTAGTCTCGGCGCGGACGGGAGGTCGGCATCGTGAGCGCCGGTGCCGCCATGGAAGTGAAGTCCGGCCCCTCGGCCAAGCGCCAGGACATCCTCGATGCCGCCGAGACCTGCTTCGTGCGGAACGGTTTCCATCGGACGACGATGCAGGATCTTGCGCGCCAGGCCGGCATGACGGCCGGCAACATCTACCACTACTTCAAGTCGAAGGAGGCCGTGGTCCTCGGGCTCGCCGAGCGTGAGCGCGGGCATGGCATGACCCTCGTCGAGGAAATGGAGCGGGCCGGCGATCGCCGCGGCGCCCTGATGAGGATCCTCGAACGCTACTTCGCCCAGGCGACCCGCGAGAGTGCGGTCCTGCGCGTCGATCTCTGGTCCGAAGCTACCCGCAATCCCGACATCGCCGCCATGATCGATCGGGGCGAGACCGAGGCCCGCCTCTGGTTCGTCGAGACCCTCGCGTCCCTGGCCACCTCGCCGGCCTGCGATGCCGCCGCCCTCTACGACGAGACGTTGAATCCGCTGATGAAGGGCATCCTAGTCAACCTGGCCCTCCGTCCAGCCTTCGATCCGGCCCCGGCAGTGGCGCACCTGTGTGCTCTGATCGAAGCGGGTCTGGCCGGACGGCTACCGACGGCGTCATTCGTATCAGAATCCGGCGCCCTGCAAGCCTCCTCCGGTCATCCATCACGAACCGTCTTGGAGAGCAGCCGATGAGTGCCGTCCTCAAGGTCGTCCGGCCCGCGATCCTCGTTTTCGGCCTCGGCCTGCCCTCGGGGTCGGTCATCGCCGAAGTGACGCCCACCCCGGTCAGACTGGCGCCGGCAGTGAGCACCGTCGAGGCCCGGCGCCGCGAGATCGTCGAGCAGGTCGTCGTTACCGGAACCCTCGTCCCCCGCGACGAGATCCTAGTGACCCCCGAGATCGAGGGCTATCGGGTGACCGAAGTCCTCGTCGAAGAGGGTATGCGCGTGGAGAGCGGTCAGGTCCTCGCCCGGCTCTCGCGCGACCTCATCGACCGCCAGATCGCTCAGCAGAACGCCCTCGTCGACAAGGCCGCCGCCGTCGTGCCGCAGGCTCAGAGCAGCATCGAGCAGGCGCAAGCCGCCGAGATGGAGGCGCGCCTCTCCCACGACCGGGCGAAGCAACTCATGCAGAGCGGCAACGGCACGGCAGTGATCATGGAGGGGCGCATCTCCACCCTGCGGCAGGCCGAAGGCAAGCTCGTCTTCGCCCGCAACGGCCTCGTCATCGCCAGGGCAGAGCTCGCCCAGGCGAGGGCCTTGCGCGACGAACTCGATCTTCGTCTCGCCCGCACCGAGATCCGTGCACCCGAGGCCGGGATCGTCAGCCGCCGCGTCGCCCGCGTGGGCATGGCCGCCTCGTCCTCCACCGAGCCCCTGTTCCGGTTGATCGCGCGCGGCGAGATCGAACTCGAAGGCGAGGTCATCGAGACCAAGCTGCCGCTGCTGCGTGAGGGCACGCCCGCCTCAATGGAGCTCCCCAATGGTGAGCGGGTGCGGGGCAGCGTGCGCGCGGTCTATCCGGAAGTCGACAGGGCGAGCCGCCTCGGCAAGGTCCGCGTCCGGCTCGATCCCGATCCCCGCTTGCGCATCGGCACCTTCGCCCGTGGCGCCATCGAGATCGCCCGGACCCGCGGCGTAACCGTGCCCCAGGCCTCCGTCCTCTATGGCGGGCCGAAGCGTAGCAGCGTCCTTGTGGTGACGGACGGGGTCGTTGAGGCACGCGAGGTCCGCGCTGGCCTCTCCGACGACGACGACATAGAGATCCGGGCCGGTCTTGCCGAAGGCGAGGCCGTGGTCGCGCGCGCCGGCAGCTTCCTGCGCGACGGCGACCGGGTCCGCGCCGTCCCCGTCGCGCTATCGGCACCGGCCATGGTGGCCGCCCCGTCGCGCAAGGAGACCGCGGAGGCGGGCCAGCCCTAGGGCTTGCGCCTGCCTTCCCTCCCTCCCGCACCATCAGAACGGTTTGCTGCGATGCGCCTCAACATCTCCGCCTGGGCGATCCGCAAGCCGATCGGCCCGCTGGTCCTGTTCCTCGTCCTGATCGTGCTCGGCCTTGTCAGCTTCCGGGGGCTGCCGGTCACGCGGATGCCCAACATCGATGTTCCCATCGTTTCCGTGGCGATCACGCAGTCGGGGGCGGCGCCCTCCGAGTTGCAGACCCAGGTCACGAAGTGGGTCGAGGATTCGATAGCCGGCGTGCGTGGGGTGAAGCACATCACCTCGGCTATCACCGAGGGCTCGTCCGTGACCACGGTCGAGTTCCGCCTCGAGGTGAACACCGACCGCGCCGTTAACGACGTGAAGGACGCGGTCTCCAAGATCCGCATCAACCTGCCCCGTACCATCGACGAGCCGGTAATCAGCCGCGTGGAGATCGCGGGCCTGCCGATCCTGATCTACGGGGTGAAGGCGCCGGCCATGACCCCCGCCGAGCTGTCCTGGCTGGTGGAGGACAAGATCGCCCGCACGCTCCAGGGGGTGAAGGGCGTCGGCGGCGTCGAGCGCGTGGGCGGCGTCGCCCGCGAAATGCGAGTTGTGCTCCAGCCCGACCGTCTCCTGGCGCTGGGCATCACCGCTGCGGAGGTCAACCGCCAGCTGCGCCTCACCTCTGCTGACATGGCGGGCGGGCGCGGCGAGGTCGGCGGGCGCGAGCAGTCGATCCGGACGCTGGCCGCCTCCCGCACCGTGCGCGATCTCAAGGCGACCTCCATCGTCCTCGCCGGCGGCCGCAAGGTGCGTCTCGACGATCTCGCCCTGGTGCAGGACGCCATCGAGGAGCCGCGCACCTTCGCCCGCTTCAACGGCGAGCCGGTGGTGGCCTTCGCGGTGTCGCGCGGCTCGGGCGCCAGCGACGCCGAAGTGGCGGCGGGCGTCGAGAAGCGGATCGCGGAGTTCCGCCGGACCTATCCGGACTTCGAATTCGAGACGATCGATTCCTCGGTCTCGGCCACCATCGGCAGCTACGATTCGGCCATGCACACGCTGATCGAGGGCGCCGTGCTCGCCGTCATCGTGGTGTTCCTGTTCCTGCGCGACTGGCGCGCCACCCTCATCGCCGCCGTCGCTCTGCCGCTCTCGGTCTTCCCGACCTTCTGGGCCATGGACGCGATGGGTTTCACCCTCAACGGCATCAGCCTGCTGGCCATTACCCTCGTCACCGGCATTCTGGTGGACGACGCCATCGTCGAGATCGAGAACATCGTTCGGCACATGCGGATAGGGAAATCCGCCTATCGCGCCGCCCTCGAAGGCGCCGACGAGATCGGGCTCGCCGTCATCGCCATCACCGCGACGCTCATCGCGGTGTTCGCCCCGGTCTCGTTCATGGGCGGCATCGCCGGCCGCTACTTCATGCAGTTCGGGCTTACTATTGCCGTCTCGGTGTTCATGTCGCTGCTGGTGGCGCGGCTGATCACGCCGATGCTCGCAGCCTACTTCCTGCGCGACCACGGCCACCACGATGAGCGTGAGGGATGGGTGATGCGCGCCTATGGCCGGCTGGTGGGCTGGTCCGTGCGCCACCGGGTGATCACGCTGATCGTCGGCCTCGCGCTCTTTGCCGCGTCGCTGGCCTCCGCCGGGTTGCTGCCCTCGGGCTTCGTGCCGAAGCAGGACAACGCCCGAACCCTCTTCATGGTGGAACTCGCCCCCGGCGCCCGGCTGCCTGACACGATCGCCGTGTCCGACCGCCTCGTCGCCCGCATCCGCTCCCTGCCGGAAGTCACCTCGGTCTTCGTCGATGGCGGACGCCAGGTCGGCGGCAAGAAGGAAACGCGGCTCGCCACCCTCATCGTCAACCTCACCCCGAAGAACGGCCGCGCGAAGAAGCAGGGGGCCGTGGAGACCGACATTTCCGCCCTTATCGCCGAGGAGCCCGATATCCGCTCCTGGTTCCTGCGCGATTCCGGCCAGCGCGACCTCGCCTTGGTGGTCGGCGGCCCCGATGCCGAGGTGGTGGCCGAGGTGGCCGCCCGGCTCCAGCGCGACATGGCGGCGATACCCCACCTCGTCTCGGTGATGTCCACCGCTCCCCTCAACCGTACGGAGGTTCGGATCCGCCCCAAGGAGGGCTCGGCCGCCGATCTCGGCGTCTCCACCGACACCATCGCCGAGACGGTGCGGGTCGGCACCATCGGCGACATCGGTTTAAATCTCGCCAAGTTCAACGCCGCCGACCGCCAAATTCCGATTCGGGTTCAATTGCCCGAGAGCGCGCGGGGCGCGGTCTCGCGCCTTGAAAATCTCAAGGTTCCGGCCAAGAACGGCACCGCGGTGCCCCTCTCCGCCGTGGCCGACATCGAACTCGACCAGGGCCCCGGCGCCATCGAACGCTACGACCGCGTGATCCGCGTGGCGGTGGAGGCCAACATGGAGGGGTCGGACGCCCTGGGCTCCCTCATCGCCCAGGCCCTGGAGACGCCGACCGCGAAGTCGCTGCCGCCGGGCGTCACCATCCGCCAGACCGGCGATGCCGAGATCATGGGCGAGGTCTTCTCGGGCTTCCTCCTCGCCATGGGAGCCGGGATCATGATGGTCTACGCCGTGCTGGTGCTGCTGTTCGGCAACTTCCTGCAACCGCTCACCATCCTGTTCTCCTTGCCCCTCTCCATCGGGGGCGCGATCCTCGGCCTCCTCATCCTCAACATGCCGATCTCGATGCCCGTGGTCATCGGTATCTTGATGCTGATGGGGCTGGTGACGAAGAACGCGATCATGCTCGTGGACTTCGCCGTCGAGGAGATGGCGCGGGGCGTCGATCGTGTCACCGCCATCGTCGATGCGGGGCGCAAGCGTGCGCGCCCCATCGTGATGACCACCATCGCCATGGCCGCCGGTATGGTGCCTTCGGCTTTGGCGCTCGGTGTCGGTGGCGAGTTCCGCGCGCCGATGGCGGTGGCGGTGATCTCCGGTCTCATCGTCTCGACCCTGCTGTCCCTGGTCTTCGTGCCGGCCGTGTTCCTGCTGATGGACAGCCTCGGCGCGCTTATCGGGCGCCTGTTCGGCCGCTTCGTCGGCGCCCGCGACGAGGCGGTACCCGACCCCGCCCCGAGCGCTGCCCGCTGACGCGGCGGCGAGGCCGGGATCAGGAACTTTCCCGAACCATCCGTCGGGCGAGATCTCCGGCCTGCCGATTGCGGGACATTTGGAAGCACATTTCGCGCGCCCCCGCCTATAGTCCGGCTTGTCGACACGTCTATCGGCCCGTTGCCGATGCGAGGGCGAAATGAAGAGCCTCAACCTCAAACACAACCGTTGCCGCAATGCGTGTCTCGCCGATCTCGGCGGTGCTCATCATGGGACGATTCTGGCGAATGAGGTTGATGGTCATGGGTTATCACGACACACGATTTGAAGCGGTTGGGTCCGGTCCCGCATTTGCTTTCGGCGGCGCCATCGCGCCCAGGCACTTTCGCCGCGCCTATGGCAGGGCGGCGGTGGCGGCTGCCATCGAGAACGGGCTGATGCCCGAGGAGCTGTCCGAAGTGCTGGGCGGCCGCCGCGTCGTCGAGGCCTTTCCGGTCGATGGCGGAGAGAGCGTCAACGACTACGCCCACCGGGCGGTGGCCGAGATGATGGTCGCCTATCTCAGCTACGCCCCGGCCTGACCCGCCGCCAGCCTCCTCGACATTCCATCGATCCATGAAGGCGGGCCGCTCGCGGCCCTGGAGACGACCATGACCGAAGACCTGCTGTCCCGTCGCCGCCTGCTGAGAGCGGGCGCGACCGTCGCGGCCGCCCTTCCCCTCGGCCTCACCGCGACGGCGGGGCGTGCCTGGGTTCCCGGCCCCGCCGCGCCCTTCGATCCCGGTCCCCTCTGCGCGCCGGCGGCGGCCACCGAGGCGTGGAGCGGCCCGCTCCGGCCCATCAAGCTCGCCTGGAACGCTAATGCCGTCTGCACGGCCGCCGCCCCGGTCGCCAAGGAGCGGGGGATCTTCGCCGCCCACGGGCTCGACGTGGAGTTCATCAATTTCGGCGGGTCCACCGAAGCCCTGCTGGAGGCCATCGCCACCGGCAAGGCCGATGCCGGGATCGGCATGGCCCTGCGCTGGCTGAAGCCCCTCGAACAAGGCTTCGACGTCAAGATCACCGCTGGCCTGCATGGCGGCTGCCTCAGGCTGCTCGGCGCGAAATCCGCCGGCATCAGTGACATCGCCTCCCTGAAGGGCAAGTCCATCGCCATCAGCGACCATGCCAGCCCGGCCAAGAACTTCTTCGCCCTGCTGCTGTCCGATGCCGGCATCGATCCCGACCGGGAGGTGGAGTGGCGGCAATACCCGGCCGATCTCCTCAACCTCGCCGTGGAGAAGGGCGAGGCCCAGGCCCTGGCCGATGCCGACCCGCGTACCTTCATCTGGCTCAAGGACCCGCGCTTCACGGAAGTGGCCACCAATCTGACGGGCACCTTCGCCACGCGTTCCTGCTGCGTCGTGGCCCTGCGCGGCAGTCTGATCCGCAACGACCGGGCGGTGGCCACCGCCCTCACCCGCGCCATCCTGGAGGGCGGTCACCGCGTCGCCACCGATCCGCAGGACGCCGCCGGCATCTTCTCGAACTACGGCGGCAAGGGCTCTGTGGAGGATCTGGCGGCGATGCTGCGCAGCCATACCCACGATCACCGGCCGGTGGGTGTCACCCTCAAGCAGGAAATCGCCCTCTACGGCGACGAGTTGAAGCGCGTGAACGTGATCCGCCGCTCCACCGACACGGCGAAGTTCGCCGACCGGGTCTATGCCGACGTTCTGAGCTGAGGGGCATCCATGTCGAGTTCATTGACGGGGGCGTTCGGCGGCGGCTTCCGCCGGGCGGCCGATGCGGAGGACACGTCCTCGAACGGCTCAGCATGGCGGATCCGTCTCGCTGCCCTGTGGTGGGTCGGCCTTGTCGCCGGTTCCCTCTGGCTGGCCCTGGCGGGCCTGACCCTCGTTCTGCCGGAGAACGGCGACTTTCCCTATTCCGCCACGTTCGGCCATGGCGCCGGACTGATCGGGGCCGTCCTCCTCCTGGCGAGCCTTCTCCTCCCGGTCCTCGGCCGGGTGGGAGCCCGCCTGCGCCATTGGGGGCCTTGGATCGTCGCCCTCGCCTTCGGCTTCATTGCCTGGGAACTGGCGACGGCCAAGCTCGAATGGCTGCCGATGCCGTTCTTCCCGCCGCCCCAGGCGATCCTCGAAGTCTTCGCCGAGGATTGGCCGAAGCTGGGCGGCAGCATCGTCAATTCGCTGATCCTGCTGTCGGGCGGTTACCTGATCGGGGCCGCGGTCGGCTTCGTTCTCGGCGTGGCGGTGGGCTGGTCGCGCGCGGCCGGGTACTGGGTCCATCCGGTCCTGCGCTTCGTCGGGCCGCTGCCGGCCACCGCCTGGCTGCCGCTGGCCTTCTTCGTGTTCCCTTCATCTTGGTCGGCGAGCACCTTCCTCGTGGCTCTGGCGACGGGTTTTCCGGTGACGGTGCTGACCTGGTCGGGAATCGCGGCCGCCAACAAGTCCTACTACGACGTCGCCCGCACTCTCGGCGCCTCGCAGAGCTTCCTCATCCGCAAGGTCGCGATCCCGGCGGCCCTGCCTCATGTCTTCGTCGGCCTGTTCATGGGCCTCGGCGCCTCCTTCGCGGTCCTCGTCGTCGCCGAGATGCTGGGCGTGAAATCCGGCCTCGGCTGGTACCTGCAATGGGCACAAGGGTGGGCGGCCTATGCCAACATGTATGCCGCCCTCATCGCCATGGCGCTGATGTGCTCGACCTTGATCACCCTGCTGTTCCGCCTGCGCGACCGCGTCCTGTCCTGGCAGAAGGGGCTCGTCCAATGGTAGCGGCCACCCTCGAAGCGCCGACCTGTGCCTCCGCGATCGACCGGGGCGGAGCCCTGACCGTCAGGCGCGTCTCCCACGCCTTCGACATCGGCGGCACGCGCCTGCCCGTCCTCGATGACATCGATCTCACCATCGCGCCGGGCTCCTTCGTCGCCCTGCTCGGCCCTTCGGGCTGCGGGAAGTCGACGCTGCTGCGCCTCGCCGCCGGTCTCGAACCTCCTGAATCCGGTACCCTCGCCCTCGACGGGGAGACGATCACCGGGCCTGATCCGGAACGGCTCCTCGTGTTCCAGGACCCGACGCTCTATCCCTGGCGCACGGTGCGGGGGAACGTGTCCCTGGGCCTGGAGGCGCGCGGGTTGCTCAGGCGGCATCGCCACCGCATCGACGAGGCGCTGGACCTCGTCGGGCTATCCGACTTCGCCGAGGCCTATCCCCACCAGCTCTCCGGCGGCATGGCCCAGCGCACGGCGCTCGCCCGGGCTCTCGTCAACGACCCGCGCCTGCTCCTCCTCGACGAGCCCCTGGGCAAGCTCGACGCCCTCACCCGCCTTGCCATGCAGGGCGAACTCGTCCGGCTCTGGCAGGAGAGCCGCTTCACGGCGCTCCTTGTCACCCACGATGTCGAGGAGGCCCTCATCCTCGCCCAAAGGGTGATCGTGCTGAGCGACCGGCCGGCCCGGATCAGGACCGAGATCGCGGTGGATGCCCCCTATCCGCGCCGCCGCGACGACCCGAAGCTCCTGAGCCTGCGCACCGAGATCCTCGGCATCCTCGGGCAGAAGTGACCGCCATCCGAGGGGGCAAACGACCGCCATCGGAGGGGGGCTTCATGCGCCATGCGGCGGGCTTTACTCCAAAGCGGGCGATCCGCCGGATTCACCCTGTTTCGCGCTCGAAACCGGCCGGGATTCACGCGGGCGGAGGGTTGTGTGAGCCACAGGTCGAGAACGGGGAGGATTGCCCCGCCCGGCCATGGAGGACGCCCTCGTCCACCCCATCGTCCCGCGCTCGGTACGGTCTGCGACAAACTGGGGACAGGCCGGGATTCGACGGAGCAGAGTCGCGTCGGCCCACGTTTGCCGACTCCCGACACCAGTGATGGGCAGCGCACTCCCCGATGGCAAAACGCCGGACTAGGACGTCTCCCGACAGCGCCTCCGAAGAGGTCGTCGCTCCCCTCGTTCCCACCGGCGCCCTGGCGGTGGCGCTCCTCGACCTCGTGACTCGGAACAAGCCTCTGATCCACATGGTGCGCGAGACGCACCGGCAGGAGGCCATCGCGGCGATCCTGCGCGCCCTGGCCCCGGATCGCAGCGTCGCGATCTACCCGGAATGGGATTGCCTGCCCTTCGACCGGACCTCGCCGTCGCGCGGCGTCATGGGGCAGCGCACGGGCGTGTTGCGCTGGCTCACGGACGCCGCCGCCCTCCCCGACATCGTCCTGACGACCGCCCCTGCCCTGATCCAGCGTGTTCCGCCGCCCGAGACCTGGGCGGACGCCCATCTCGAGATCCGGGTCGGCGATGATTTCGATCCTCACGCGATCACCGCGACGTTGCAGCGCCTCGGCTACATCCTCGACGACCGGGTCGACGAGCCCGGCGAAGTCGCGATCTGGGGCCGAACGGTGGACGTGTTCCCCGCCGCCGCACCGCGCCCCTGCCGGATCGAGCACGAGGGCGGCCGTGTCACCGCCATCCGGTCCTACGATCCGGTGTCCCAGCGCTCCCTGGCGGAGGCCGAGCGCCTGGTCGTCGACCCGGCCACGGAAATCCTCCTGCCCGAGGGATCCGAGACCGGGCTGCGGCCCTTCACCGGCCAGGAGCACCAGCTTTCCCGCTTCTACCCCGCCCTGACGACGGTGCTCGACTACGTCCCCGATGCCCGCCTCGTGGTGGAGACCGGCGCCGAGGAGCGCGCCGCCGCCTTCTTCGAACAGATCGCCGAGGGGCAGGACACCGGCAGTCGTAACGGCGGCAGTCGTAACGGCGACTTGGACGAGCTCTACCTCGATCCCCGGAGCTGGGCCTCGCTTCAGGAGGCGCGCCGCGTCGCTACGGCCTCGGCGGAGGAATCCGAAGATCTGGCGATTCCCGCCTTCGTGCGGAAGGCCCGTCCCAACGCGGCCCTGGCCGAGACCCTGCGCCGGCACCTGGAGGCGGGCGACCGCATCCTGCTGACAGGCCCAGAGGAGCCCCTCGGTCGCCTGATCCGCGTCGCCGAGCGGGTGATGGGGCGTAAGGCCCGGCGCGTCGCGAGCTGGATGGATGTGGCCCGCGCCAGGTCCGGTGCGATCCTGGCGCTGGCCGCGCCCATCGAGGCGGGGTTCAGGGTGCCGGGACAGGGTGTCTGTGTCATCGCCGCCGCCGACCTGTTCGGGAGCCGGGCCGCCGTCGCGGAGGGCGAGCCCGTCGCGAGCCTTCCCATCGGCGAGGTGGAGCTGCGCGTCGGCGACGTGGCGGTGGATCGCGACAACGGTCTCTGCGTCTTCGAGGGGCTGGAGCGCGTCGTCACCGGAGAGGATGGCGGTGAGGACGCTCTCCGGCTGCGCTTTGCCGGGAACGCGATCCTGATGGTTCCGGTCTCCCAGGCCGACCGGATCTGGCGCTACGGCTCGGAGGCCGAGGCGGTGACCCTCGACAAGCTCGAGGGCGGATCCTGGGGCCGTCGGCGCCTCGAAGCCGAAGCGTGCATGGCAAAAGCCGCCCGCATGATGCTCGCCGCCGCCGAGGCGCGTCGGGCGGTCGAGGCGCCGGTCCTGTCGCCCCCGCTGCGGGAGATGGAGCGCTTTGCCGCCGGGTTCGGGTTCAACCTCACCGCCGATCAGGCGAGGGCGGTGAACGGGGTCCTGGGCGACCTCGCCTCGGGGCGGCCGATGGACCGGCTCGTCTGCGGCGATGTCGGCTTCGGGAAGACCGAAGTGGCCCTGCGCGCCGCCGCCGCTGCGATCTTCGCCGGTCGCCAGGTGGCGGTGGTGGCGCCCACCACCGTTCTGGCCCGGCAGCATGTGCAGACCTTCACCCGGCGCTTAGCCCGGTTCGGCATCGAGGTCGCCCATCTCTCCCGCCTCGTCTCGCCGGCCGAGGCGAAGCGCGTGAAGGCGGGGCTCGCCGACGGCAGCATCCGCCTCGTCATCGGCACCCATGGCCTCACCGCCAAGGGCGTCGCCTTCTCCGATCTCGGCCTCGTGGTGATCGACGAGGAGCAGCGCTTCGGGGCCAAGATGAAGGAGGCCCTGCGCAAGACGGCGGGAGACGGCCACGTCCTCACGCTCACGGCGACGCCGATCCCCCGCACCCTGCAATCCGCCCTCGTCGGACTGCAATCCCTGAGCGTCATCGCCACGCCGCCGGCGGTGCGCCAGCCCATCCGCACGGTGATCGCGCCGTTCGACGCCGATGGCCTGCGGGACGCGCTCCTGCGCGAGCATCGCCGGGGCGGACAGAGCTTCGTCGTGTGCCCGCGGATCGAGGATATCGGCCCCATGGCGAAGCGTCTCGCCAAGCTCGTCCCCGACCTGCGCACGATGATCGCCCATGGCGAGCTCAAGGCGGCGGATATGGACGACGTGATGGTGCGCTTCGCCGATGGCGAGGGCGACGTGCTGCTGGCCACCAGCATCATCGAGAGCGGCCTCGACGTGCCCCGCGCCAACACGATGCTGGTCTGGGACGCGGAGCGTTTCGGCCTGTCGCAGCTGCACCAGCTGCGGGGCCGGGTCGGTCGCGGCCAGCGCCGGGGCGTCGTCCACCTGCTCCACCAGCCGGAGAAGCCGCTGAGCCCGGCCACGGAGAAGCGCCTGCGCACCCTGGAGGCCCTGGACCGGCTCGGTGCGGGCTTCGCCATCAGCGCCCGCGACCTCGACCTGCGCGGAGCGGGCGACCTCGTGGGCGAGAACCAGGCGGGCCACGTCAAGCTGATCGGGCTCGGCCTCTATCAGCACCTCCTGCACCTCGCCCTGCGGGCCGCGAAGGGGGAAGCCGCCGAGGATTGGATGCCCGAGATCCGGATCGGTCTCTCCGGCGGCGTGCCGGCCGATTACGTACCGGAGCCGGACGTGCGCCTGAGCCTCTACACCCGCCTCCTGCGCCTCACGACCCCGGACGAGGTCGAGGCCCTCCGCCACGAGGTGGCCGACCGGTTCGGTCCGCCGCCGGAGGCGTTCGAGGCCCTCGTCACCCTGGCCCGCCTCCGGGTCGGCTGCCTCGAACTCGGGATCGCGCGGTTGAGCGGCGGCCCGCAGGGGCTGGCGGCGGATTTCCGTGCCAATGCCCCTCCGATCCTGCTGCCGGTCAACGCGCATATCGAGCGCCGCGACCGCCGCGTGCTGCTGCGCGCCGGCTGCGACGATGCGGTCGAGCGCGGTCGCCTCGCCGCCCGGTTCCTCGAACGCCTGCGGGAGGCCAGCACGCGGCGCCCGGCGGGGTGAGATCGCCGCTCGGGTCTTCACCGGGCGGCGCCGGCGGAGATGGGGCTACGGCGCCCGCGAGGCTGCGTGGCGGCGGTGACGGGGGCGCTGGAGGCCGAGATTCTCGCGCAGGGTGGTGCCCTCGTATTCCGTGCGGAACAGGCCTCGCCGCTGCAATTCGGGGATCACCAGGGTGGCGAAATCGTCGAGCCCGCCGGGGAGCGTCGGGGGCATGATGTTGAACCCGTCGGCGCCATAAGCTTCGAACCGCTCCTGAAGCGCATCGGCGATCCGGGCGGGTGTTCCGATCAGGGTCCAGTGGCCGCGCGCTCCGGCGATGCGCAGGTAGAGCTCGCGGATGGTCAGGCCCTCGCGCCGGGCGATGGTGACGAGGAGGTCCTGCCGGCTCTTGCCGCCCTCCGTCCCGCTGGCCTCCGGAACGGGCGCGTCGTCGGGATGGCCGGAGAGGTCGAGTCCCGCGAGCTGTTCCAGGAGCGAGCGGCCGACGACGGGGTGGATCAGCTCCTGCAACGCGCCGTACTTGTCCTCGGCCTCGGCCTGCGTGCGGCCGACCACCGGGAAGGCGCCCGGAAGGATCTTGAGCGCGTCGGGCTCGCGACCGTGCCGGCCGAGCCGGCCCTTCACGTCGGCGTAGAAGGCGGTCGCATCCTCCAGGGTCGCCTGGGCGGTGAAGATCACCTCGGCGGTTCGGGCCGCCAAGGCCTTGCCGGCCTCCGAGGAGCCCGCCTGCACGACGACCGGATGGCCCTGGGGCGGACGGGGCACGTTGAGCGGCCCGCGCACGGAGAAATGCTCACCCTCATGCCCGAGCACGTGCAGCTTGGCCGGGTCGAAGAAGCGCCCTTCCTCGCGGTCGCGGACGAAGGCGTCGTCCTCGAACGTGTCCCAGAGCCCGGCGACCACGTCCACGAATTCCTCGGCGCGGGCGTAGCGGCGCGCATGGGCGAGATGGCTGTCGCGGCTGAAATTGTAGGCCTCGCGCGGGTCCGCCGAGGTGACGAGGTTCCAGCCCGCCCGGCCTCCGCTGAGATGGTCGAGGGAGGCGAACTTGCGCGCCACGTGGAACGGCTCGTTGTAGGTCGTGGAGGCGGTGGCCACGAGGCCGATGCGCTCCGTCACCGCCGAGAGGTGGGAGAGCAGGGTCAGCGGCTCGAACTGTCCGACGTAACGGATCGCCGTGCGGCTCAGGGCGTCGATGTCGTCGCCGCGGATGCTGACTCCGTCGGCGAGGAAGATCAGGTCGAACTTCGCCGCCTCTGCCACTTTGGCGAGGCGCCGGTAATGGGCGGGATCGATCCCCGCATCCGCCTGCGACGAGGGATGCCGCCATGCCGCGACGTGGTGCCCGCCCGGATAGAGGAAGGCACCGAGGCGCATCGTGTCCCGGCGACGTGACATGGGTCTGTCCTCGATCTCGCGTTCCGTTGGACTTGCTTGGCAGGCGGCGCTTCAGGCCGAGCCGACCCGGTATTGGCGCGGCGCGGCGGTACCGTTCACGGCGAAATCGCCCACCGCCCGGTCGCGGTAGATCCGGGGATTGTGCGAGGCGATGGTGCGGGCGTTGCGCCAGTGCCGGTCGAGGCCGAGACCGCTCTTCACCGCCGAGGCGCCGAGCGCATCGAACAGGGTCGTGGTGGCGTCGAGGACGAGGTTGGTGACCACGCTCACCGCCTGGTTCACCTCGATGTCGGCGATGCCCGCCGCATGGTCCGCCGCTTCTCCGTTGCGGTGAACGTCGTAGGTCCGCTGCAGGGCCTCCGCCGCCTTGAGGACGATGGCGCCCGCCGCATAGGCCGCGCCGCGCACGCGGCCGACCACTTGTTGGATCTGGGGATCGTCGCCGGCCCGGCTGCCGTTGCCGTGGCTGTAGACCCGCTTGCGCTCGGCCACGAGCCGCGACACGTCGATGGCGGCCGAACGGCCGATGCCGGCCAAAGTCGCCAGATGGACGAGTTGGAAGAACGCCATCGCGTAGGGGAAACGCTCCGGATCGGGCTTGATCAGCTCCGGCCCGATGAGGACGTCCGTGAAGATCGCCGTGCCGCTGGCGGTGAGCGACTGGCCGAAACCGTCCCAATCGTCGACGATTTCGACACCCGGCGCCCGCACCGGCACGGCCGCCACCAGGGACGCGCCCGCCTCGTCCTGGGCCGAGACGTGGATCCAGTCGGCGAAGAGCGAGCCGGTGGTGTAGAATTTCCGGCCGTTGAGCAGCCATTGCCCGCCGTGGGGCCGCAGGACCGTATCGAACTGCCCGACCTTGGCCTCGCCGGTCTCGGACACGCCGCTGCCGACGGTCTGGCGATCGCCGATTCGGGCGGTCCAGCGCGCCCGCCATTCCGGTGAGGACGAGCACAGCATGTCCTCCGTGAACCCGAAATGCGCGCGCAGGGCGTTGGTGACGTTGGGGTCGGCCTGGGACAACTCGATGAGCAGGTTGAACAATTCGGGCAGGCTCGCGCCGTGGCCCCCCTCTTCGCGGGCGAGGCGCAGGGTGGTGAAGCCCGCCTCTCTCAGCCAGTCGATCTCGTCATGGGGGAGCGTGTGCGCGAGATCGCGGGCGATGGCGGTGGCGCGGATGCGCGCGAAGACCGGCCGGAAACCGGCCGCGAGCGCCTCGTAGTCCGCGCTCGGTCCCGCGCCCCATCCCGCTTCCGTCTGAGACATTCCGTCGATTCCGTGCCTGTGATGCCGTCACGCCGAAGGGGCTCGCGCTCGATGGCCCCCGGCCCCGTGGTCGTCCTGATCGACAATCCGGTCAGGGCAGACAAGTATAAATTAGGGTCGGATATGCGATTTAGCGATGTTATGCTCTAATCAATCGTAAAATAGACGATGTATGCTTGAAAGGGATGATCGTTGAAAGATCATTCTCGTTGACCGGATAGGATCACCGGCTAGGCTTATGCGCAGGAAGGCCTCCCGCATCGCGTGAACGAGGCCTCTTTCTCCATCGCACGATACCGTCGCCCCGGATTGCCTGGATCTGCCATGAGCGCACGCCGCGAATTGAGGCTGAACGCCTTCGAGATGGGAGCGCCGGGCCATACCTGGGCCGGGCTGTGGCGGCACCCGCGCGACGCGGCGGCGCGCTACAATACCCTCGAGTACTGGGTGTCGCTGGCCCGCACCGCCGAGCGCGGCCTGTTCGACGGGATCTTCCTCGCCGACGTGGTCGGGGTCTACGACGTCTACGGTGCTTCGCCCGCCACCGCCGTCGCCCGGGCGGCGCAGGCGCCCAACCTCGATCCCTTCCTGCTGGTGCCGGCCATGGCCCATGCCACGACGCATCTCGGCTTCGGGGTGACGGCGAACCTCACTTACGAACACCCCTACACCTTCACCCGCCGGCTCTCGACCCTCGACCACCTCACCAAGGGGCGGATCGGCTGGAACGTGGTCACCGGCTATCTCGAGAGCGGCGCGCGCGGCATGGGCCTGCCCCAGGCCCGCGAACACGATGCGCGCTACGATGCCGGCGAGGATTTCCTGGAGGCGGCCTACAAGCTCTGGGAGGGAAGCTGGGAGGACGGCGCGGCCCTGCGCGACCGGGCGGGCGGCCTGTTCACGCAGCCGGGCCGGGTCCACCGCGTCACCCATGACGGGCCGAGCTACCGGGTCGACGGGCAGCATCTCAGCGAGCCGTCGCCGCAACGGACGCCCGTGCTCTACCAGGCCGGCGCCTCGTCGCGCGGACGTCTCTTCGCCGCCCGCCATGCCGAGAGCATCTTCCTCAACGGCCAGACCAAGGCCATCGCGGGCAAGGCCGTGCGCGCCACGCGGCAGGCGGCGAAGGAAGCGGGCCGCGATCCCTACGACATCCGGATGTTCCTCGGGGCCACCGTGATCGTCGCCCCCACCCGCGCCGAGGCGTTCGATCTGCGCGACGAGTACGCGCGGTATCTCGACGTGGAAGGCCAGCTCGCCCTCGTCTCCGGCTGGACCGGGATCGACCTGTCCGGGCTCGATGCCCATGAGGGGCTCGCCTACGTCAAGACCAACGCCATGCAGTCGTTGCTCGAGAACCTGACGCTGCCCGGCGAACGCCCCTTCACCCGTGCCGATTTCGCCGAGTTCGGCCCGCGCGGGGCACGGGCTCCCTTCATCGTCGGATCGCCCTCGGACGTCGCCGACGCGCTGCTCTCCTGGGCCGACGAGGCCGATATCGACGGCTTCAACCTCACCCGCGCCGTCGCGCCCGAGACGATCGAGGCCTTCGTCGATCTCGTCGTGCCCGCGTTGCAGGACCGGGGCGCGTTCAAGACGCGGTATCGCGAGGGCACGCTCCGCGAAAAGCTGTTTCCGGAGGGCGGCGCCCACCTGAAGGCGACCCATCCCGGCGCCCGCTTCCGCCGGGGCGGCGGCGAGGCCCGC
>NZ_VRVC01000082.1:0-23583 GCF_008040005.1 Methylobacterium sp. WL19 | reverse complement strand
AGCGCGTCCTGGCGGGCCGCAGGGGCGGCTTCCCCGACAAAAGCGGTAGGATGATCGACGATGGCCCGCCAGGACGCGCTTCTCGAAACCTCGTTCCTCACCGGTGGCAATGCCGCCTATCTCGAGGAATTGCAGGCGGCCTATGCCCGTGATCCGCATTCGGTCGATCAGCAGTGGCAGGATTTCTTCAAATCCCTCGGTGACGAGAGCGGCCTTGCCGAGAAGAACGCCGCGGGTGCCTCCTGGCAGAAGCCGAACTGGCCCGTTCATGCCAATGGCGAGATGGTCTCGGCCCTCGACGGCAATTGGGCCACGGTCGAGAAGGCGGTGGGCGACAAGATCCGCGCGAAATCGGATACCGCCAAGCTCGATGGCGCCAAGGTCGCCAACGGCGCGGCGGTGGTCGCCGCCAGCGGCGTATCGGTGGAGCAGGCCACCAAGGATTCCGTCCGCGCGATCATGCTGATCCGTGCCTACCGCATGCGCGGCCATCTCCACGCCAAGCTCGATCCCCTCGGCCTCGCCCCGCGCGGCGACCACGAGGAGTTGCATCCCCAGCATTACGGGTTCGAGGAGAAGGATTGGGACCGTCCGATCTTCCTCGATAACGTGCTCGGCCTGCAATATTCGACCATCCGCGAGATCGTCGAGATCCTGGAGCGCACCTACTGCCAGACCCTCGGCGTCGAATTCATGCACATCTCCAACCCGGAGGAGAAGGCGTGGATTCAGGAGCGCATCGAGGGCAAGGGCAAGGAGATCTCCTTCACGCCCGAAGGCCGGCGCGCGATCCTGAACAAGCTGGTGGAAGCGGAGGGCTTCGAGAAGTTCCTCGACCTCAAATACACCGGCACCAAGCGCTTCGGTCTCGACGGCTCGGAATCGATGATCCCGGCGCTGGAGCAGATCATCAAGCGCGGCGGCGCGCTGGGCGCCAAGGAGATCGTTCTCGGCATGGCCCATCGCGGCCGGCTCAACGTGCTCTCGAACGTCATGTCGAAGCCGTTCCGCGCGATCTTCAACGAGTTCAAGGGCGGCTCGGCCTCGCCCGCCGAGGTCGAGGGCTCGGGCGACGTGAAGTACCATCTCGGTGCCTCGTCGGACCGCACGTTCGACGACAACAACGTCCACCTCTCGCTGACCGCCAACCCGTCCCATCTTGAGATCGTCGATCCGGTGGTGCTGGGTAAGGTCCGTGCCAAGCAGGACCAGCGGGCCAAGCCGAACGTGCAGCGCACCAGCGTCGTGCCGCTTCTCATCCATGGCGACGCGGCCTTCGCCGGCCAGGGCGTGGTGGCGGAGTGCCTCGGCCTGTCGGGCCTGAAAGGACACCGCACCGGCGGCTCGATCCACTTCATCATCAACAATCAGATCGGCTTCACCACCGATCCGCGCTTCTCGCGTTCGTCGCCCTATCCGTCGGACGTCGCCAAGATGGTGGAGGCGCCGATCTTCCACTGCAACGGCGACGACCCGGAGGCCGTGACCTTCGCGGCCAAGATCGCCATCGAGTACCGCCAGAAGTTCGGCAAGCCCGTCGTCATCGACATGCTGTGCTACCGCCGCTTCGGTCACAACGAGGGCGACGAGCCGGCCTTCACCCAGCCCAAGATGTATCAGCGCATCCGCAAGCACCCGACGGCGCTGGAGACCTACGCCAAGAGGCTCATCGCCGAAGGCGTGCTGACGCAGGAGCAGTTCGACACGCGCAAGGCCGAATTCCGCGCCATGCTCGACGGGGAGCTGGAGGTCGCCGGCAACTACAAAGCCAACAAGGCCGATTGGCTCGACGGTCGCTGGTCCGGCTTCAAGGCGGTGCGCGAAGACGTGGACGATCCGCGCCGCGGCAAGACCGGCGTGCCCGCCGACACCCTGCGTGAGATCGCCCAGCGCATCACGACGCCGCCGCCTGGCTTCCATCTCCACCGCACCATCCAGCGCTTCTTCGACAACCGCGCCAAGGCGGTCGAGACGGGCAAGGGCATCGATTGGGCGACCGCAGAGGCTCTGGCCATCGGATCGCTTCTCATCGACGGTCACCGGGTCCGGCTGTCCGGCCAGGACGTGGAGCGCGGGACGTTCTCGCAGCGCCATGCCGTGGTGATCGATCAGGAGAACGAGCAGCGCTACACCTCGCTGAACTCGATCCGCGAGGGCCAAGCGAATCTCGAGGTCATCAACTCGATGCTCTCCGAGGAGGCCGTGCTCGGCTTCGAATACGGCTACTCCCTGGCCGAGCCCAACGCCCTGGTGCTGTGGGAGGCTCAGTTCGGCGACTTCGCCAACGGCGCGCAGGTGGTCATCGATCAGTTCATCTCATCCGGTGAGCGCAAGTGGCTGCGCATGTCCGGCCTGACGCTGCTGCTGCCGCACGGCTACGAGGGCCAGGGGCCGGAGCATTCCTCCGCGCGCCTCGAGCGCTTCCTGCAGATGTGCGCCGAGGACAACATGCAGGTCGCCAACTGCACCACGCCCTCGAACTACTTCCACATCCTGCGCCGACAGCTGAACCGCGAGTTCCGCAAGCCACTGGTGCTGATGACCCCGAAATCGCTCCTGCGCCACAAGCGTGCGGTGTCGAACCTCGACATGCTGGCCGAAGGGTCGACCTTCCACCGCGTGCTCTGGGACGATGCCGAGCACGAGGAGGACGGCGTCCGGCTGGTGAAGGACGACAAGGTCCGCCGCGTCGTGCTCTGCTCAGGCAAGGTGTATTACGACCTCTACGACGAGCGCGAGAAGCGCGGCGTCAACGACGTCTACCTAATGCGCGTGGAGCAACTCTATCCGTTCCCGCTCAAGGCGCTGGCCAACGAGATGGCGCGATTCCGCAACGCCGAGGTGGTGTGGTGCCAGGAGGAGCCCAAGAACATGGGCGCCTGGTCCTTCGTCGATCCGTATCTCGAATGGGTGCTCGGCCAGGCCCAGTCCCAGGTGAAGCGGGCCCGCTATGTGGGTCGCCCGGCCTCGGCTTCGACGGCGGTCGGCCTTCTCTCGAAACATCAGGCCCAGCTCCAGGCCTTCCTCAACGAGGCGCTGGCGGCCTGACGCCTCCGGCACTCCCCTTCATCCGACACGACCAACCATTCGGGCGGACTACACACCATGGCAACCGACATCATCGTCCCCACGCTTGGCGAATCCGTGAGCGAGGCCACCATCGGCCGCTGGTTCAAGAAGCCGGGCGACGCGGTGGCGGCGGACGAGCCCCTGGTGGAGCTGGAGACCGACAAGGTCACCCTCGAAGTCAACGCTCCCGCCGCCGGCGAACTCGGTGAGATCCTGGCGAAGGACGGCGAGACCGTGGAGCCCGGCGCCCTGCTGGGGTCCATCGTCGAGGCCGGTGCCGGCGGTGGCGCGAAGGCCGCCGCTCCGAAGAAGACCGAGACCCGCACCGAGGAGCCGGCGAAGTCACAACCCGAAGGGGCAGCGAAGGCGCCGGCGGAAGAATCCTCTGCTGCTTACGGCAATCACGGCGACGCCGCCGCGCCGGCATCCGATCGCCCGGCGGGAGATAACGGCCCGGCTGTCGCCAAGATGGCGCGGGAATCCGGCATCGACCCATCGACGGTGAACGGCACCGGCAAGGACGGCCGCGTCACCAAGGGCGACATGATCGAGGCGACCTCCAAGGCGCCGTCCGCTCCGGCCCCTGCTCAGGAGCCGGCCCGCCAGGCCAAGGCTCCCTCGCCGCCGCGCCCGGCCTCGAAGCCCGACGATGCCGCGCGCGAAGAACGCGTGAAGATGACGAAGCTGCGCCAGACCATCGCGCGCCGCCTGAAGGACGCCCAGGACACGGCGGCGATGCTGACGACGTTCAACGACGTCGACATGTCCGCCGTCATGGCCCTCCGCTCCCAGTACAAGGACATCTTCGAGAAGAAGCACGGCACCAAGCTCGGCTTCATGGGCTTTTTCACCAAGGCGGTGATCGGCGCCCTCAAGGACGTGCCCGCGGTCAATGCCGAGATCGACGGGACCGACCTCGTCTACAAGAACTACTATCACATCGGCATCGCGGTCGGCACCGATAAGGGCCTCGTCGTGCCTGTGGTGCGCAATGCCGACGACCTCTCCATCGCCGGCATCGAGAAGACGATCGCCGGGTTCGGCAAGAAGGCGCGGGACGGCAAGCTCTCCATCGAGGAGATGCAGGGCGGAACCTTCACCATCACCAATGGCGGCATCTACGGCTCGTTGATGTCGACCCCGATCCTCAACGCGCCGCAATCGGGCATCCTCGGCATGCACCGCATCGAGGAGCGTCCCGTCGTTCGCGCCGGCAAGATCGAGGCGCGGCCGATGATGTATCTCGCGCTCTCCTACGATCACCGCATCGTCGACGGGAAGGAGGCGGTGACCTTCCTCGTGCGCGTCAAGGAGGCGCTCGAGGATCCGGCACGTCTCGTGCTGGATCTCTGATCCGGCTTCCGGCGCAGACGCGATGAATCGGCGCCTCGTGCTCACCGCCGTCCCCGCGTTGGGGTTGGCGGCGCTGGCAGCGGTATGGTGGGGCCGGACGAGGGAGCGACCGAGTTACCCCGTCGACATACCGGCTGGCCCGAACCTCGCGGTCACGGCGCTCTCCGACACGATGCTGGCCGAGCGCGCCATCACCCGATTGCCGCTCGGCGAGGCGGACTTTCCGACCGGCGCCATCGTCGCCACCGATCCGGCCGTGCAGCCCGAGCGGCCCGCCTTCGCCCGCCGCGCGCCGCCGGGGCGCTACCCGATCACGATCTACAAGGCGCAGGACCGGGTTGCCCTCGCGGAAATCCGCTTCGCACGAGGCACGCCGTCTCACTGGCAGATGGCCCTGCTTCCTGGGCAGGATGCCCGGACGTTGAAGGACGACGAGGTGTACGGCTTTCCTGTCGATGCCGGGCTCGGCGCCCTGATGGACGTTGCGGCGCGGAGCGCTTTCCTGCGCCGCGACGCCCAGGAGCAGAAGCGGCCCGGTTATGGGTCCTCCTACGACGACATCATTCACGCTCCCCTCGAAGCTGCTGGCGGCACCGAGGTGATGCTCAAGCCGCTGGCCGACGACCCGGCGACGCTCGCCGTGTTCCAGAGCGGCTGGGGCGACGGCGTCTACGCCTCCTATTGGGGCCTCGACGAGGAGGACCGGCCGGTCCTCCTCGTCACCGACCTGTCCGTCATCGAGGACGGCAACGGGGCTCCGTCCAAACAACCTTCGCTCTCCGGTTCGCCGGAGAGCACCGCATCAGGAACCGACCGCCCATGAGCACCTACGATCTCGTCGTCATCGGCACCGGCCCCGGCGGCTATGTCTGCGCCATTCGCGCCGCCCAGCTCGGTCTCAAGACCGCCGTGGTGGAGAAACGGGCCACCCATGGCGGCACCTGCCTCAATGTCGGCTGCATTCCGTCGAAGGCCCTGCTTCACGCCTCCGAGGCGTTCGAGGAGGCCTCGAAGCATTTCGGCGATATGGGCGTGATCGTCAGCGCACCCGAGCTCGACCTCAAGAAGATGATGTCGTTCAAGCAGGACGGCGTCGACGGCAACACCAAGGGCGTCGAGTTCCTGCTGAAGAAGAACGGGATCGACGCCTATCACGGCCTCGGCCGGGTCGCCGGTGCCGGCCGCGTCGAGGTGTTGTCCGAGGATGGCGGCAACCAGATGCTGGAGACGAAGAACATCGTCATCGCCACGGGCTCCGACGTGACGAAGCTGCCCGGCGTGACCATCGACGAGACGATCGTCGTCTCCTCCACCGGCGCCCTCGAACTTCAGGCCGTGCCGAAGAAGCTCCTCATCATCGGCGCCGGCGTGATCGGCCTCGAACTCGGCTCTGTCTGGCGCCGTCTTGGCTCCGAAGTGACCGTGGTGGAATATCTCGACCGCATCCTGCCGGGCATGGACGGCGAGGTCGGCAAGCAGTTCCAGCGCATCCTCGGCAAGCAGGGCATCGTCTTCAAGCTGTCCTCGAAGGTCACCGGCGTCGAGGTGAAGGACGGCGCCGCCACCGTGTCGATTGAGCCGGCCGCCGGCGGCGATGCCGAGAAGCTCGAAGCCGACGTGGTGCTCGTGGCCATCGGCCGCGTGCCCTACACCGAGAAGCTGGGTCTCGAAACGGTGGGCGTGCAGCTCGACAACAAGGGCCGCATCCAGACCGACAGCCACTACGCCACCAACGTCACCGGCATCTACGCCATCGGCGACGTGATCGCGGGGCCGATGCTCGCTCACAAGGCCGAGGACGAGGGTGTCGCCGTGGCGGAACTCCTCGCCGGGCAGTCGGGCCACGTGAATTATGGGGTGATCCCGAACGTGGTCTACACCTATCCGGAGGTCGCCTCGGTGGGGAAGACCGAGGAGGAACTGAAGAAGGACGGCATTGCCTACAATGCGGGCAAGTTCCCCTTCACCGCGAACGGCCGCGCCAAGGTCAACCACACCACGGACGGGTTCGTGAAGATCCTGGCCGATGCCAAGACTGACCGGGTGCTCGGCGTCCATATCGTCGGCGCGGATGCGGGCAACCTCATCGCGGAACTGGCCGTCGCCATGGAGTTCGGTGCCAGTGCCGAGGACGTGGCCCGGACCTGCCATGCCCACCCGACGCTGACCGAGGCGGTCAAGGAAGCCGCCCTCGCCGTCGGCAAGCGGGCGATCCACATCTGAGAAGCAGGGCCACTTTCCCCACCCCGCGCACCTCATCCTGAGGTGCGGCGACAGCCGCCTCGAAGGAGACCTCCAGGGATCGCTGCGCGAAGCGGAGCCCTCCTTCGAGGCCTCCGCTTCGCTCCTGCACCTCAGGATGAGGTGGCTGGCGGGATGCATGTCGTACTCAGCGGTTTGAAACCTGAGCGAGCCGGATGCCCTACGAACTCTATTATTGGCCGACGATCCAGGGCCGCGGCGAGTTCGTCCGTCTCGCCCTGGAGGAAGCCGGGGCGGAGTATGTCGATGTCGCCCGGGGGCGGGAGGAGGACGGACAGGGCCTCGGCGCCATGGCGGACTTGCTGGAAGATCCGTCGATCGCCCGGCCCGCCTACGCGCCGCCCTTCCTCCGGGATGGCGACGTCGTCATCGGCCAGACCGCGGCGATCCTGCTCTATCTCGGTCCCCGGATCGGTCTCGCACCCGCCAGCGAAGCCGACCGCCTCTGGACCCACCAGATCCAGCTGACCGTTGCCGATGTGGTGGCGGAAGCTCACGACACCCACCATCCCATCGCGGTGAGCCTCACCTACGAGGACCAGCAGCCCGAAGCGCTTCGGCGGGCGAAGGATTTTCAGGCGAACCGGATTCCGGAGTATCTCGCCTGGTTCGACCATGTGCTCGGCCGTAACGACGGCCTCCATCTCGTCGGAGGGGCTACGACTTACGCCGACCTGTCCCTGTTCCAACTCGTGGACGGGTTGCTCTACGCCTTCCCACGCGCGACGGAACGGACCCTCACCGAGAACCGCCACGTCGCCGCCTTGCACGACGCCGTCCGGCAACGGCCGAGGATCGCGGCCTATCTGGCGAGCCCGCGCCGCATTCCCTTCAACCAGCAGGGGATCTTCCGGCACTATCCAGAACTCGATCCGTAGCGCGCGCACCCGCACGGGGATGGGCCTGATCGAACGCATCCATCAGGCGTGCGGCGTCGACCTTGGTGTAGAGCTGCGTCGTCGAGAGCGAGGCGTGGCCGAGCAGTTCCTGGATCGCGCGCAATTCTCCCTGCCGGGCCAGGAGGTGGGTGGCGAAGGAGTGCCGCAAGGCATGGGGGGTGGCGCTGTCCGGCAGGCCGAGGGCGCCGCGCAGGGAGGCCACCGCATATTGGATGATCCGTGGGGAGAGCCTGCCGCCTTTCACGCCCACGAAGAGAGGCCCTTCCGGATCGAGGGCATGGGGGCAGGCGGCGAGATAGGCCGCCACCGCCTCGGCCACCACGGGGAGGATCGGCACCATCCGCTCCTTGCCGCCCTTGCCCATCACCGTCACCGACTCCACTCCCGGTACGGGGGCATCGCGGCGGGTGAGCCCGAGGGCTTCGGAAATGCGCAAGCCGGACCCGTAAAGCAGGGCAAGGACGGCTGCGTCCCTTGCCAGAACCCAGGGCTCGCGCGTCTCCCCCGCGCGGATGTCGATATCGGTCAAGGCGCGGGCGGCGGCGATGGGAATCGGGCGCGGCAGGCGTCGCTCGACCTTGGGCGAGCGGATCGCGCCGAGGGCGGACACGCTGCCGTGGCCGTCCCGTTCGAGATGGCGCGCGAAGGAGCGCAGGCCCGCGAGTGCCCGCATCAGCGATCGACCGCTCACGCCCTCCGCTCTGCGCGCGGCCATGAACCCACGGATGTCGCGCGGCTTGAGGGCGACGAGCCCGGCGATGCGCACGGTACCGGTGCGGCTCTGCAGATGGCAGAGGAACTGCCTCAGGTCGCGGGCATAAGCCTCCACCGTGTTCGCGGCCATCCGGCGCTCGCGCAGTAGAGAGTCCTGCCACGCCATGGCGACGGACCGGACCGCATCGTCGCCGGGGAAAGCGACGGCGCAGGCTTCCGGAAACGGGGGAGGGACATGGAGCATCGCGCGGTGATCCGGGGGCGAAAAGCCCACTCAACGCCACCGAGGTTGACGGAGCGTTGCCGACGGAGCGAGTCCGTTACGGCGATGGCCGGCCTTTTCGCGGAACGGCATGCAGGCTAGGCGCTTGTCCAACGCATCCGACCCCTGTCGTTCCTCCCGATCCGAGCCCGCATGTCCGAGACACGCATCGTCTGCATCCGCCACGGCGAATCCACCTTCAACGCAGCCCATCGCCTCACCGGACGCGATCCCGGCCATATCGACGCCCGGCTGACGGACCGAGGCCTCACTCAGGTCGCGGCGGCCCGGGAGAGGCTGCGGGACATCCCATTCGATCTGGTGGTGACGTCTCCGCTCACCCGCGCCATCCAGACCACCGCCGGCATCTTCGGCGATCATCCGGCCAAGCCCGAGATCCTGGTGGAAGTGCTCCATCGCGAATGCCAGGAGAGCAGCTGCGACGTGGGGCGCGCCGCCTCCGTGCTGAAGGCGGAATTCCCGCATCTCGATATCGATCACCTGCCGGAGATCTGGTGGCATGCCGAGGGTGAGCCGATCGCGGAGGGCGTCCATGTGGAGCCGCGCCACCTGTTCGATCGCCGCGTGGCGACGTTCCGCGACTGGCTGACCGAGCGGCGCGAGCGCACCATCGCCGTCGTCGGCCATGGCACGTTCTTCTTCCACCTCACCGGCATCTGGCTCGACAACTGCCAGACCACCGAGCTCGACCTCGCATCTCGGCCGGTGGCGGGCTAACTCATCTGCCGGAGACGGCAGGCGTTCGCGCCGCGCCCGCCCGCGCCGCATCCAGCCGCTCCCGCGCCTGAACGAGATCGATGTCGGGCGCCCGTCGCCCGATGGCGAGGGCCTCGTGGAGGATGGTTGCGGCGCTGTCCCAGATGCCCTCGGCGAAGGGTGCTGCACCTTCCGCGACCTCGGCGGCGCAACGGGCATCGTTGGCCGATTTCACCGCGGCCGCCGCGCTGCGAGCGACGGAAGAGGCGAGGGCGCCCCGTCTCCAATCCCTCTGCCGCGAGGCGGCCTGCGCGATCGCACCTCCGCGCCACGCGGCGTCATGGGCCGCCGAGACACCGGCATCGAGATCTCGCGCTTCGTCGCAACGGGCGGCGAGATCCGCGAAACCCGCGCGGTCGAGGAGGGGAGGCAGGATGCGGCGGATGCTCTCGAGGGCGAGAAAGCGAACGCGCCGCTCCTCCACCTCCGGGGTATCGGCGGAGCCGGACAGGCGCAGGACGAAGGCCATCAATCGGGGGCGCTGGTCGTCCGGCATCGCATCGTTGAGGCCGAGTGCGTAGGCGGCGAGCGGTGCCGAGAAGCACGGCGGGCAATCCGACGAGGAACGGATCGTCCGGTAGGGCAAGCCTGCGGCGACGATTGCCGCCTCGTTGATGCAGGTGCCGCCATCGGGACCGGGGAAAGGGTGCGAGCCGGGCAGCAGACGCCAATGGAGGATGTGCTCGAAACCCGTTGCCATGCGTGCCGGCTCCCTCTGGTTTCACGGGAAAACCCCAGCGCGAACCGGCGGGGTACCCGGAACCTGCCACGGGATTGCGTGCCGTGACGAGGAAAATCTCAGTCGCCCACGCCCACGGCGAGCCCCGCCAGCATGGCGATGCCCAGCACGAGGACGAAGGCCCCGGCCAGGAGTTCGAGCCCGCCCACCGCAACGGCGCCGGACGCGCCGCGCCCGCCCGCGAGACGCAGGGCCAGGGCCTTGGCGAAGACCGCCAGGCTCGCCAGCAACCCGGTGGTCAGGGCCGTGCCCAGAGCCATGGCGAAAGTCGCCGCGATGCCCGCCGCGAGGATGCCCTGCGAGGCGGAGAAGACGAGGATGAGGATCGCGCCGGCGCAGGGGCGCGATCCCGCTGCGATCACCACGCCGGCCCGCTCGCGCCACGAATCGAGGCGGCCGATGGCGCTGGCGTCGGTGAGGTGGACATGGCCGCAGCCGGGCGCGCAGGCGGCAGCGTTACCACCGTGGACGAGTCCCGCCAGTCGTCCGGCCTTCCGCCACGTCACCGTGAGCCCGAGGAGGGCGACGAGGGCGAAGCTCACCGTCTCGATCACCGTGCCGGCCCGCGTCATCCCGGCGGCGGTGGCGTTGAGCAGGAGATTGCCGATGGCGACGATGGCGATGGCGACGAGGGCCTGAAGCAAGGCCGCGGCGGCGCTGAGCGAGAAGCCGCGCGCCAGCGCCCGTTCTCCGGCCACGATGTAACCGGCGATCACCGCCTTGCCATGGCCCGGCCCGGCGGCGTGGAACACGCCGTAGCTGAAGCCGATGAGGACCATCGGCCCCCAGCTTCCGCCTTGCTTGATCGCGGCGACGGTGGCCTGCAGGCTGCGTGAGAAGCTCGATTGCATGGCGAGCAGCCCGCCGCCGATCCCGGTGGCTGAGGGCGCGGCCTCGCGAAATCCGACCCCGAATGGGGAGCGGGGCGGCGGCGGAGCTACGCTGGAGCCGAGGAGCCACGACAGCGCCGTGAGGGCAAGGGCGACGAGGGCGATGGCCGCGATGGCCAGGGCGAACTGTAGGGGGAGCCTGCTGCGGGACGTCGCCGGCTCTGTGATGGCGGTGCCTACGGACATGCGACGATGATCCGGTTGGCGAACTGGACGCCGTAGCTGGAGGCGTTGGTGAGGGCTTCGAAGAAGGCCTCCGACATGCCCGGCTTGGCATCGGCGGTCTTCGGCGCCTCCTTCTTGGGGCGGGTCATCGTGGCGGCGCAGCCGGAGGGAGCCCCGACGAGGCGGGCGGTGTCGGCATCCTCCGAGAGGCTGAACGCGACGAAATAGGTCGGGTCGAAGACTTCCAAGGCAGCGACCCCGCGCCCCTGCGCCACCGGCGATTTCAGCGGGAGGAGAAAGCTGAGGGTCAGCTTGTCGCCGTCCATTCTCATGCGCGGCTCCACCGGGTCGCCGAAGGTCTGCTCCTTGCCGCCGACCTTGAGCTTGGTGAAGTAGGCGAATTCCGCGAGATTGGCGGTGTTGTCGGTGGCCAGACCCGCGAGTTCGTCGGGGGAGACCGTGCCATCCCCGTTGGCGTCGAGGCCCTGGATCGCCGAGGCCGAGTAGCTGGCATCGAAGGTCCAGGCGTGACGGATGCCCGTCACCTTGCCGCCCTCGCCGTAATCGATCTCCGCCTTCGATGTGACCCAGACATGCGGATGAGCCGATGCCGGAGCGGCAAGGCCGAGGCTGAGGACAAGCGCCGCCAGAGAGGAGGCGCCGAAGCAGCGGGCGGATTGGGGAGCGATCGGCGAAGCCATGCTGGACGCTCGCGAGTCAAGGTAAACAAAATCTCAACGCGCGGTGCGTCAGCGACCGGCGGCCTTGACGATCTCCTCCGATTTCACTGGGGCGAAAGCGAGGCGCGAGCTTCCGTCAAGCGGCCCGGACGCTGGCGAGAAACCCCGCAATGCTCTCGTCGAGGGCGAGGCTCGCCGCCGCCACGCGGCCGGCGACACTCCTCACCGATTCGGCGGCCTGCGCGCTGGACGCGGCGGCTTCCTCGACCGTGGCGATGCCGCCGGACACGGCGTCGGCGCTGGCCTCGGCATCGGCGACGCTGTCTGCGACGCGTGCGCCCGCGATCCGCTGGGCCTCAAGAGCGAGGGCCACGGCCGCATCCGCGCCCGCCATCTGATCCATCGTTCCGCCGATGGCCTCCACCGCCCGGAGGGTGTCCTGCGCGGCGCCCCGCATGGCTTCGATCTGTCCCTTGATCGCTTCGGTGGCGCCCGCCGTCTGGGCGGCGAGCGCCTTCACCTCGCCGGCGACCACCGCGAAGCCGCGTCCGGCTTCGCCCGCGCGCGCCGCCTCGATCGTGGCATTGAGTGCTAGGAGATTCGTCTGCGCGGCGACGGTGGCGATGGTCTCGACCACGGTGCCGATCTCGCGCCCCGCCTCGGTGAGCAACGCGGCGGCGCGGCGCGTGGCCGTGACCTCGCGGTGCGCCAGTTCGCCCAAGCCATCGCGGATGCGCGACTGCCGGTCGATGGCCTCGCTACCTCCCGCGACATCCGCGCTGGCGGCCGCAGCCCTGCGCACCTGTTGTCCCGCGCCGGCCGCACCTTCCGAAACGATGGTGGCCTGATCCCGCGTGAGCCGCACGGCGTCCGACACCGCCTCCGCCGCGCCCGCCATGGCAGTGGCGGCGCTCGACAGATCCTGCGCCACCCTCTGAGCCTCCTGCTCGAAGGCCTGGGCGGCTGCCTCCAGGCGCGCGGCCCGCTCGGCTTCCAGAGCGGAATGGGCGAGCGCGCGCGCATCGCCTTCGACCTTGTCGACGATGACGGTCCGCAGCACCGCAATGGAGCGGGCCATGGTACCGATCTCGTCGCGTCGTTCCAGCAACGGGATGGCCCGGGTGAGATCCATGGCGGCAAGGGCATCGATCGCCGATCCGAGGCGGGCCAGCGGTTGGCGGATCTCCTTGAGGACGAGCCAGTGAGCGAAACCGAAGGTGAAGAGGATCACCGCCCCGGAGGCCACGAGGCTTATGCTACGGGTCTGCTCGATCTCCGCCGCGGCGTCCGAGCGTTCGTCGGCGAGACGCACCAGGGTGTCCTTGCCGATCCGCGTGATCGCGGACACCATTCTGGCGCGGCTCGCCACCGTGGCCTCGTCGGTGCCCTGGATCAGCGCCGCCTTCGGGGAGATGGTGAGGCCGAGCTCCGCCGTATCGGTCTGATAGGCCAGGAACTCCTTCAGCATCAGATCGAGCTTGAGGCGTTCCGTATCGGAGACATGCCCGGTGATCCGGCCCAGAAACGCGTCCTTCTGCTGACCGACCTCGGCGAGGGCGGTCTTCAGGGCGCCGAACTTCCCCTTGGCGTCCTCGGTGTCGTCCGCCGTGTAGACCGTCGTTGCCGCGACCACGGTGCGTTCGATCGAGAGGGCGAGGCCCTGGGCCGACAGGGTGCGTTCCCATACCGAATCCATCTCGGCCGTCCGCGCCTGCTGATGCAGGACCATCCGATCGTTGAACAGGGACAGGGCGCAGGCACCGAGCGCCAGAACGCCCATCACGGCCGCGAGTTTGTTGCCGAGGGAGAGGCGCATGGACTCGTTCCGTCATCGAGGGCTTTCCGAAGCTGATGACGTCCCGAACCTTGCCGGGAGTTTAAATCGAGGCGGCTAACGAGCTGTAATGCCTCAGAAAAACGCTTGAGGCCGCCCGTTTCGAGGCGGCCTCCGGTGTCGGTGCCTGGCGAGGAGTCGCTGAAAAGCGTAGCTCAGTAGGCCGTGGAATCGGCGGAGGCGACGTCGACCCGGTCGCCGCTGCGCGAGAAGGCGATGGTGGTCTCGCGTCCGTCGGAACCGAGGGTTCCGGGCACCGAGAGATGCACCGTCTGCTCGGGATTGAGGGTGGTCACGAGCCGGATCACCTGCGGCTGGTCGTTGCCGGAATTGACGCTGGCCAGGGTGGCGACGACGCGGTAGCGGCCCTTCTCCACCGTATAATAGGCTGAGCCCCGATAGGCACCGAGGTCGACGCTCTGTGCGCTTGCCGGCGAAAGCTCGGTCGCCGGGGAGGCCGTGGCGGAGGCGAGGGTGAGCGCTACGGCGAGGAGGGCTTTGGACGAGATGCGCATGATGAGGGAACCTGTGCGGTTACTGTCCGCCGGGAGTGCCCGTTGGGAGAGCCGGTTGCACCGGGAGACCGACATATGCGGATTTTATGCTGCGCTGCGAAGAGGAAAATATTGCAATGCGTCAATGCCTGGATTGCATGACTCGTCAAAAAATACCTTGATACATGTCAATAATACATAGCTCGACAGCATGACAGACAGAAGCTGCCGTTCCCAGGACCGGAAATGGACGTTCGACCGAAAGGCGGTTCGATGCGGGATTGGCCTAGGAAGATAACATGCTGCGATGCAGCGCGAGCGTTCCGTCAGTCGCGCCGGGTCAGCGCGGCGATCTCGGCTTCTTCCGCCGGGCTCAGCTTGGTCTCGTGATCCGCGCGCCGGCGCGACAGACGCCAGAGCCCAAAGACACCAAGGCCGAGGGCCATGAGGGGCGTCAGCCAGAGCAGCAGCGTGTGCAGGGCGAGGACCGGCCGCAGCAGGACGTATTCCCCGTAGCGGCCGACCACATAATCCTGCACCTGCCGGTCGTCGTCCCCCGCCTTCAGGCGCTCCCGCACAATGAGCCGGAGGTCGCGCGCCAGGGGCGCATCGGAATCGTCGATGGACTGGTTCTGGCAAACGAGGCAGCGCAGGCCGGAGGAGATGTCGCGCGCCCGCGCTTCGAGCTTGGCGTCCGGCAGGACCTCGTCCGGCTGGACGGCCAGGGTGGTGCCCGTCGAGCCGGCGAGAAGCGCCAGCGCGACGAGCAGGCGGGGAAGACGGGCCGCGCTCATTCGGCGGGGGCCATGGTGCCGGGCATGGTCTTGGCCTTTTCCTTCGCCCGTGCGGGCGCGCCCACCCGCATCCTACGGTCGGTGAGGGACACCGCCCCGCCCAGCGCCATGACGACGGAACCGAGCCAGATCAACAGCACCAGGGGCTTGTAGTAGAGCCGCAGGCCGATGGCCCCGCCGGGGACCATCTCGCCAAGGCTGGCATAGACCTGGCTGACGCCGACGGTGAGTAGGCCGGATTCCGTCACGTTCATCTTGCGGCTCGGATAGAACCGCTTGCCCGTCTCCACGGTGCCGATGAAGTCACCGGCCGTGTTGCGGATGGTCAGGAAGGCCGTCGTCTCCTCGTAATTCTCGCCCGTGCGCGGGCCGACCCGGTCGAGGGTCGCCACGTAAGGGCCGGAGGCGAGGGACTCGCCCGGCTTCACCGTGCTCAGGGCTTCCGTGGCCCAACCTTGCGCGGCGATACCGAGAACTACGATTCCGACGCCCGCATGAGCGAGCGCCGTGCCCCAGGCCGAGCGGGGCAGGCCCAGCGCCCGTCGCATGACGCCGCTCACCGTCCGTGCCCGGCTGTTGCCGTAGCCACGGGCCCGCGACACGATCTCCATGGCCGAGCCGACGACGAGATAGGCGCCGAGGCCGATGCCGATGGGCGCCATCATCGGGCCACCCCAGGTCCAGGCGAGCACGGCGAGGCCCACCGCGAGGGCGACACCCATGGCGGCGAACAGGCGCTGCGAGGCTGCGTGCACGTCGCCGCGCTTCCAGGCCAGGGTCTGGCCGAAGGGAACGATGAGGAGGAGCGGGATCGCCAGGGGGATGAAGGTGTAGTTGAAGAAAGGCGGCCCCACCGAGATCTTCTCGGAGGTCAGGGATTCGAGGAGCAGCGGGTAGAGTGTGCCGACGAAGACCGTGGCGCAGGCGGCGGCGAGGAACAGGTTGTTCATCACCAGGGCGCCCTCGCGCGAGATCGGCGCGAACAGGCCGCCCTGCCGCAGCATCGGCGCGCGCCAGGCGAAGAGGCTGAGCGAGCCGCCGATGAACAGGATCAGGATGGCGAGGATGAAGACGCCGCGCGTCGGGTCGGTGGCGAAGGAATGCACCGAGGTGAGCACGCCCGAGCGGACGATGAAGGTGCCCAGCAGCGACAGCGAGAAGGTGAGGATGGCGAGCAGCACCGTCCAGACCTTGAGCGCGTCGCGCTTCTCCATGACCACGGTGGAATGAAGCAGCGCCGTGCCTGCGAGCCAGGGCATCAGCGAGGCGTTCTCCACCGGATCCCAGAACCACCAGCCGCCCCAGCCGAGCTCGTAATAGGCCCAGTACGATCCCATCGCGATGCCCAGGGTCAGGAAGCTCCAGGCGATCAGCGTCCAGGGGCGCACGGCGCGCGCCCAGACCGCGTCGATGCGACCGTCGATCAGCGCCGCGATGGCGAAGGCGAAGGTGATCGAGAAGCCGACATAGCCGACATAGAGGAGGGGCGGATGGATCGCGAGGCCGAAATCCTGCAGCAGCGGATTGAGGTCGTTGCCCTCGACCGGCGCCGGGCTCACCCGCATGAACGGGTTCGAGGTCGTGATGATGAACAGCACGAAGACGAAGGTGATGAGGCCCTGGACCGCCAGGGTGTTGGCCCGGAGCACCGGCGGAACCGAGTTCCGGGACACGGCGACCAGGGCGCCGAACAGGGCCAGGATGAGGACCCAGAGCAGCATCGAGCCCTCATGGTTTCCCCACACGCCCGAGAGCTTGTAGAGGAAGGGCTTGGCCGTGTGCGAGTTCTCGATCACGTTCTGGACCGAGAAGTCCGAGGTGGCATGGGCGTAGGTGAGCGCCCCGAACGAGAACAGGATGCAGGCGAAGGTGCCGAGCGCCGCCGGAGTGGCTACGGCGCGCAGGGCCGCATCCCCAGAGCGGGCGGCCCAGACCGGCATCACCGCCTGGACCAGGGAAAGCGCCAGCGCCAATGCCAGCGCGAAATGTCCGACTTCGATCAGCACGTCGGATTGTCCTTCCTCAGGGTCATACCGGTCATCGTTCGCTGCGTCGTCCGAGCGTCGGCTCGCCGTCGGCGGTCTTCACGCCCTCGGCGGCTTTCCCGGCGGAGGCTCCCTTGGAGCCGCCCTCCTGCCACCGTCCCTGCGCCTTGAGCGCATCGGCGACCTCGCGGGGCATGTAGGATTCGTCGTGCTTGGCCAGCACCGTGTCGGCGCGGAAGATGCCGCCCGGCTCGAGCCGCCCTTCGGCGACGATGCCCTGGCCTTCGCGGAACAGGTCGGGAAGCAGTCCGCGATACTGGACCTGGACCGTCGCGTTGGTGTCGGTCACGGCAAAATCGATGTTCTGGTCCGGGCCGCGCTGGAGCGAGCCTTCCTTCACCAGCCCGCCGAGGCGGAAGCGGGTGCCCGGCGCCACGCCCTGCGCGGTCACCTCGGTGGGCGACCGGAAGAACACGATCGACCCGCTCATGGCGGACAGGATCAGGCCGAGGGCCAGGGCGAGCACGGCACCGCAGGCGGCGATCAGGATCAGGCGGCGGCTCTTGCGAGTCACGAGTTTCGTCCCGTTTCTGTTCCGGCGCCTCATGATGGGCGCTGAGGAGGCCCGGAATGGTGGATCCGGCTGTCCTGTCGTCTGGCGTCTTTTAGGTACTGGCGTATCTTGGGTTTCGGCCCCATGGCACTCCGGGTCAAGGGCCGTGGCCGGGGCGGATTGTCAGGGGGCGTCCTGAGGCGCGGCCCGCATCACGGCTTGTCGTTGCCGCCGCGCAGGCCGAGCTCCTGGGCCAGGATGTCGAGCTTCTC
This sequence comes from Methylobacterium sp. WL19, assembly GCF_008040005.1. NCBI lineage: Bacteria > Pseudomonadati > Pseudomonadota > Alphaproteobacteria > Hyphomicrobiales > Methylobacteriaceae > Methylobacterium > Methylobacterium sp. WL19. The sequence goes on along the minus strand of NZ_VRVC01000082.1, from coordinate 5,841 downwards.
CATGGCGCGGGCATCCGGGCTGAGGGCCATGCGGCCGCGGTCGAGGGCATGGCTCGCCTGCTGGCGCTCGCCCAATACGCTGTACGAACGCACGAGACGCAGCCAATCATCCACCGTGCCGCCCTTGGAGGCGAGGCGCCGGTCGAGGCCGGCGACCATGCCGCGGATGGCCGCGTCCCGTTCGGGCGCCGGCATCGCCTTCACGGCAGCCACGGCGGCGTCCGTCCCAGCGCGTTCGGCCGCATCCGCAGCAGTTACCGGCGGTACGGGCACCGAGGCGAGGCCGAACTCGCGGGCGAGCTCGTCGAGCTTGGCTCCGGCTCCATCCTCGCTGCCGACCGCGTTCCGCGCCCGGTCGAGGGCCGCCTTCATCTTTTCGCGATCTCCCAGCACGCCGTAGGACCGGACGAGGCGGACCCACTCGTCGGCGGTGCCTCCCTTTTCCGTCAGGCGCCGGTCGAGCCCGTCGACCATGCCCCGGATCGCCGCGTCGCGATTGGCGGCGGGCATCGCCTGCAGATCCGCCGCAGCACTGGAATCGGGAGCCTGGGCCGATGGGCCGGGCTTGGCGGCCGTGGCCGGCGCCTCGCCTTGCAGGCGGGTCAGGGTCTCGCGCACGAGCGGCAGCCAGGGCGCATCGGCCGGAGCATTCTCCATCAAGGCGGTCAGCCGCCGGACCGCGCCGGGGATGTCGCCTTCGAGCTCGGCGGCGCGCGCGAGGTAGAAGCGCGGCTTGGCGGCGCCGGCATCGAGGCTCGCCGCGCGCTCGAAGATCTCCTTCGCCCGGGGCGTCACGGTCCCGTTGGCGCCGGCGACCAGGGCCTCGCCCCAGTCGGAGAGGCGCTGCGGCGACTCGCCGAGCACGCGGGTCGCGGCCTCGTAGGCATGGGCCGCATCGTCGAAGCGCCCGAGCCGGACATAGACCGGAGCGAGCACCGACCAGCCGCGGCCGTCGCTCGGATCGCTGGCGAGCCGTGCCTCGATCTGTCCGATGGCCTTGAGCATGTCCTGTCCGCCCGACTGCACCGCCTGCCGGTCGGAGGCCGTCTGGGACGGCATGTGCGGCGAGCCGTAGAGCCCGTAGGCGATGAGCGCCACGAGGGGGATCGTCGACAGCGCGAAGGCCGAGGCCGCCCGACGCTGGCGCAGGGCCGGCTCGGCGATCCCGTCGGAGACGGCTTCGGGGTTTTCGCGGCTCGCACGCAGAAGACGGCGGCCCGCCTCGGTGCGGGCGGCCTCGGCCTCACCGGGGGCGATCAGCCCCCGCGTCAGGTCGCGCTCGATTTCGCGGAGCTGATCCTCGTAGAAGCCGGTCTCGGTGACGAGCGCTCCGGCCGGTGGCGGGGAAGCGGCGTCCGCCCGCCGTGTCTTGGACCACAGCGACATCGGCCAGAGCAGGGCCAGCACGGTGCCCCCCGTCATCACCGCCAGTATGAACCAGATCGCCGTCATCTCACTCCGAACTCATGCCATACCATGTAAGCGCCGGACGGGTCCGAGCGCAGGGACCGGTCCGGCGACACGGTGTCACGCGAACCTGTGCCGTTTCGGACGGGCCGGCCTCGGCGGCATCCCCGCCTGAAACACCATTCGGGGCGTTTCGCATAGCCCGACGCTCATCCCGCGCTGGCATTCGGCGCGTCTCCGGGCACCTCGATCACGGCCCGCACACCGCCGAGCGTCGCCTCCTCCAGGCGGAAGCGCCCGCGATAGAGCGCCGCCAGATCGGCGACGATGGAAAGGCCGAGCCCTGAGCCTGGCTTGGTCTCGTCGAGCCGCCGGCCGCGGCCGAGTACCGCCGCGCGGTCTTCCGGCTGCAGGCCCGGCCCGTCATCCTCGATGGAGACGAGAAGGTGGGGATAATGGTGCTCGCTCACCGTCTCCGCCCGGATCGAGACGCGGCTGCGCGCCCATTTCGAGGCGTTGTCGACGAGGTTGCCGATCATCTCCTCGAAATCCTGGCGCTCGCCGCGAAAGCGCAGGCCCGGCGGCACGTGGACCTCGTAGGCGATGTCCTTGTCGCGGTAGATCTTGCCGAAGGTGCGCACGAGGCCCGCGAGCGCCGGCTCCACCTCGGTGGAGGTGCCGAGGGTGCCGGCCAAAGCCGCCGCCCGCGCACGGTCGAGGTGGTAGTTCACCTGGTCGCGCATCACCGCGGCCTGCTCGCGGATCTTGAAGGCGAGGTCTTCCTGCGCGTCGCTGGCGCCGACCTCGTTGACGATGATCGACAGCGGCGTCTTCAGGGCATGGGCGAGGTTGCCCACCTGCGTGCGCGCCCGCTCCAGGATCTCGCGGTTGGTCTCAATCAGGAGGTTCACCTCCCCGGCGAGGGGGGCGATGTCGCGCGGATACTCGCCGTCGATCCGGTCGGCCTCGCCCCGGCGGATCGCGCCCAGAGCCGTGCGGAGCTTCGCCAGGGGGGCCAGGCCGAAGCGGATCTGCAGCAGGGTCGTGAGCGCCAGGAACAGGCCGAGCAAACCGAACGTCACCATCAGTGAGAAACGGAAGCGGCCGACATCGTTCTCGATCTCGTCGGCGGGGCCGGCGACGCGCACGGTGTAGCGCCCCTCCTCGCCGAGATCGACGTCGCGCTCGATGATGCGCAGGGGCCGGTCGTCCTGGGCCTTGCCGTAGCCCTGGCGGATCTGGCCGATGCCGGCATTGTTGTCCGGGGTGCCGGCCGGCTTCAGGGGCACGCCGACGAGGGAACGCGAGGTGCGCAGGTCGCGCGGGCGCGCATCCGGCCGCCCCACCTGCCAGTACCAGCCCGAGAGGGGCAGGTCGAAGCGCGGGTCGCTCAGGTTGAAGGAGCGGCTCTCGGGATCGTTGGGCGAGACGAGATCGGTGGCGAGGTTGTTGGCGTAGACGAGGAGCCGGCTGTCGAAGGAGCGCTCGGTGTTCTCGCGGTAGAGCGTGGTGAGTATCCAGGCCGCGATCAGCAGGATCGCCGAACTCGCGATCAGGGCCGAGCCTGCCAGGCGCACGGCAATGGAGCGCCGCCGGAACGGCAGCCAGGAGGGAAAGGCGATCATCTGGGCGCGGCTGTCGTGGGGGCTATGCCCTGGTACATGACAGTTGCCGGAAAGGCGCGTCTTGCGAGGCACAGAGATGGTGTAGACGGCCCGTCCATATTATGTACACATCTCTTGGAAGAGGAACGGACCATGGCTCTTCATATTCGCGACAAGGAAGCGGATCGTCTTGTGCGTGCTCTTGCCGAGCGCAAGCACATTTCGCTGACGGACGCCATCAAGCTCGGTGTGGGCAACGAGCTCAAGCGCGAGGAGGAGAAGGTTTCCGTGTGGGAGCGTATTCGTCCGATCCGGGAGCGCGTCGCATCCCGGCCGGATACCGGCCTCAAGGCGGACAAGGCCTTCTATGACGAGATGAGCGGCGACGCTTGATGTTCGTCGACGCGTCGGCACTGGTCGCCATCCTGACGGGAGAATCCGATGCGTCGGACCTCGCTGCTCGCCTCGAAGGCGCGACGACGCTGATCACGTCGCCCATCGCGGTCTACGAATCCGTTCTTGCCATCGCACGGACCAAGCAGGGCGGTATTGGGGAAGCCCGAATCGATGTCGAGATGTTCCTTGCCGCTGTCCCGATCCGCGTCGTTGCAGTGACGCCTCTCGATGCGTCCACCGCTCTCGACGCGTTCGAGACATACGGAAAGGGCAGAGGGCTCCCCGCACAGCTCAATATGGGCGATTGCTTCGCCTATGCGGCGGCTAAGAACAACGGCGTCCCGCTCCTCTTCAAGGGCCAGGACTTCATCCACACCGATATCGCGCAGGCTCTAGCCTGAACCCCATCGAAGCTACACCCGCGGCGCGGGCTGGTTCGGGTCGACGAGGTAGCCCAGACCGCGCACGGTCTGGATCAGGTCCACCGCGAGCTTCTTGCGCAGGCGGCCGACGAAGACTTCGATCGTGTTGGAATCCCTGTCGAAATCCTGGTCGTAGAGATGCTCGGTCAACTCGGCGCGGGAGACCACGCGGCCGGTGTGGTGCATCAGATAAGCGAGCAGGCGGTATTCGTGGCTCGTGAGCTTGATCGGGTTGCCGTCCACATAGACGCGGCCCGAGCGGGTATCGAGCACGACGGGTCCGCAGGAGATCTGGCTCGTGGCGTGGCCGGTGGCGCGGCGCAGGAGCGCGCGCACGCGGGCCATCAGCTCCTCCATGTGGAAGGGCTTGGTCACGTAATCGTCGGCCCCGGCATCGAACCCGTCGACCTTGTCCGACCAGCGGTCGCGGGCGGTGAGGATGATGACCGGCGTCTTGATGCCGGCGCGGCGCCATTTCTGCAGCACGGTGACGCCGTCCGCCTTCGGCAGGCCCATGTCGAGGATGATCGCGTCGTAGGGTTCGCTCTCGCCGAGATAGGCACCCTCTTCGCCGTCGAAGGCCTTGTCGGCGACGTAGCCGGCCTCCTCGAGCGCGCTGACCACTTGCCGGTTGATGTCCCGGTCATCCTCGACGACGAGCAGACGCACTGCGATTCACTCCCAAGATGAGGCGGCGCTGAGGCCCCCGTCGCGGAGAACGATAGGCGCCCCCGCCTTTATTTGCCGATAACCCGCCCGGTGGTGGCATCCACCAACACGTGGACGAACTGTCCGTCCCGGCGCAAGGCCGTCAGGAGATAGGCGAGGCCCTCCCCGTGCCGGCAGAGCCGGGCGCGCTGGATCTCGGCCCGGGAGATCACCGTCCGGGCGGCGCGGATCGCGGCCACCGGCTCGATCACCCGCTTGTCCGCCACCGCCTCGCGCAGATCTGCCGGGCTGAGACAGCTCTCGCTCGGCGGGACCGCTTGCATGGGCGCCGAGACCTCGGCCGTTCCGGGCGCCATCGTCTCCTCCGCCAGCGTGCGAATCGGCCCCGTCGCGAAAGCCGCGACGGTCAGGCCGATAAACAGCAGGGCGAGGAGGATACGCATGGATTGAGTCAATGGTCTTCGGGCACTGAATGCGCCCTGAATGCGGGGTCCGTCGCGCCCCGTGTCCGAACGATCGGATCGTGGCGCGACAGGCGGTGAGCGGGCAAGCCGATGGCGGGCCCTCCGGTTCCCGGACGGCGGCGTCACGAGGGGCCGGCGCGCTGGGCGACGAGGCGCTGCAGGGCGAGGCCGAGGAGGTGCTGGCGGTCGATATGGTCGAGGGCCGCCCGGCACAGGTCGGTCATCGAGCGCTCGAAACGGGTCTCGGCGGCCCGGAGGCGGAAGGAGGCGGCGCGCAGCCGCGAGGAAGGCGGGAAGAGGCGGGTCATCGGGTGTTCTCCGTCGTATGGGCACGGGGCGTCATCGCCCCTCGTGGCGGGTGTCCGACAGGCGGCGCAGGATCTCGTCGAACTTCTCCCGCGCCCGCTCGTCGCTGCGGTCGACGCCGCGCGAGATCTCGCTCGCGAGACGGGACAGGTCTTCGAGCACCCGCGTCCGGCTCTCGATGGCCAAAGCCACGGCGGAATTCGCCTGGGAGGCCCGTTCCAAAGCCGTCGCGGTGGCGCCGGTATCGCCGATGCGGGCCTCCTGGGAGCGGCCCACTTCCCGGTAGAGGTGCAGGCAGGCGAAGCCGAGAAGGGCGGCGACGATCCAGCCCGCGCCCTCCTCCGAGAACAACAGGCGGGCGGCTTCGAGCGCGATCCTGTCCATGGGAACCTCCCTTCCGCTGCCCCGGCTGGATTCACCCATCTGCTCTTTCAGGCGATCCGCGTCCCTCTCCCCCTTGTGGGGAGAGGTCAGGAGTGGGGGTGGCTCCGCCAGCCTCCGCAAGCGGAGGGTCGCTCAACCACCCCCACCTCCAACTCCTCCCCACAAGGGGGGGGGAGGGCAGGGCGGCGC
>NZ_VRVC01000081.1:0-23607 GCF_008040005.1 Methylobacterium sp. WL19 | reverse complement strand
GCCCTGACGCGGCCGTGCTAGGGCTCGCCGACGCCCCTCGGCACACCGGACGAGACCCGATCGCATGACCGCCCGCGCCTTCATGATCCAGGGCACCGGCTCGGATGTCGGCAAGTCGCTGATCGTGGCCGGCCTGTGCCGCGCCTTCACGCGGCGCGGGCTCAGGGTGCGGCCGTTCAAGCCGCAGAACATGTCGAACAACGCGGCCGTCACCGCCGATGGCGGCGAGATCGGCCGGGCCCAGGCGCTGCAGGCGCGGGCCTGCGGGGTGGCGCCCTCCATCCACATGAATCCGGTCCTGCTGAAGCCCCAGAGCGAGACCGGCTCCCAGGTGGTGGTGCAGGGACGGATGGCCGGCACCGCGAAGGCCCGAGACTATCAGGCCTGGAAGCCGCGCCTGCTGGCTTCCGTGCTGGAGAGTTTTTCACACTTGAAGGCTCAGGCCGATCTCGTGATCGTGGAGGGCGCCGGTTCGGCTTCCGAGGTGAATCTGCGGCGCGGCGACATCGCCAATATGGGTTTCGCGCGGGCCGCCGACACGCCGGTGATCCTGCTCGGCGATATCGACCGGGGCGGCGTCATCGCCAGTCTCGTCGGCACCAAGGCTGTGATCGACGCGGCGGATGCGGCCATGATCGCCGGATTTCTCGTCAACCGCTTTCGCGGCGACCCGAGCCTGTTCGCCGACGGCATGGACATCGTCGCCACGGCGACCGGCTGGCCCGCGCTCGGCCTCGTGCCGCATTTCCCCCTTGCCGCCCGTTTGCCCGCCGAGGACATGCTCGGTCTCGCGGGTTCCGTCGCCACCGCCCGCACGCGGGTCCGCGTCGCGGTGCCGGTCCTGCCGCGCATCGCCAATTTCGACGACCTCGACCCGCTGCGGGCGGAGCCGGAGGTGGAAGTAGTGCTGGTCAGGCCCGGCGAGGCGATTCCGGGCGACATCGCCCTGGTCCTACTGCCGGGCTCGAAGACCACGATCGACGACCTCGACGCCCTGCGCCGCGAGGGCTGGGACGTGGATATCCGCGCCCATATCCGGCGCGGTGGTCATGTGCTCGGGCTCTGCGGCGGCTACCAGATGCTGGGCCGGACGTTGAGTGACCCGCACGGGATCGAGGGCGAGCCGCGCAGCGTCGCCGGGCTCGGCCTGCTCGACGTCGAGACGGTGATGACGCCGCTGAAGCGGCTCGAAGCGGTGAGCGGCCGGACGCTGGCCGACGATCTGCCGTTCAACGGCTACGAGATGCATGTGGGCGACACGGCCGGTCCGGACACGGTGACGCCGCTGCTGCGCTTCGCCGACGGGCGGGCGGAGGGCGCCGTCTCTGCCGACGGGCGGGTCAGCGGCACCTATGTCCACGGCCTCTTCTCCGACGACCGGCAGCGGGCCGCCTGGCTCGCGCGCCTGGGGGCGGCGTCTGACGGCCATTCCTACGAAAGCGGGGTCGAGCGCGTCCTCGACGAATTGGCGCGACACATCGAGGCTCATGTCGATTGCGACCGCCTGCTGGCGCTGGCGCGTTAGCGGTTTCGCGGCGTAGGCTCGCCCCATAAGGCCCCGTTCGAGGGGCGAGCCTGATGTTCGCGGTGCTGTCCGCCCTGCGCCGAGGCGATGTAACCGCGCCGCGCCCGGCCTGATCCGTCAGGGCAGCGTGTATTCGAGCGGTCCGCCATCCTTGACGCTGTCGAACATGACGAGGATGCGCTTGTCGCCCAGCACGGCGACACCTTCCGCCTTGGCGCCCTTTTCCGCCCCGGTGAGACGTCCGATCGGCTCGAGCTTGGCATTGACGGACGCGCCGGCCGCGAACAGGCTGTAGGGCACGTCGGTTTGTCCTTGAGCCGGCCCGGTGAGGACGAGGAGCCGCCCGTCGGGCAGTATGGCGAGATCGCGGATCCCGGCCCCGCGGCCGACGGAGAGCGGGATCACCTGCGGGGCCGCCTTGAGCGGCTCGTGCCCCTGCGCGAACAGAGCGCCCACATCCGCCTCGACGACGAAGGTCTTGCCGTCATGGGACGGCGCGCGCAGCCCGGCGAACAGCCGCGTCCCGTCGACGGCGACCCCCTCGATATTGAGGCCGTTGGGCGTCGCGTCGCCGTCATCGGTCTGGAGATCCTGCGTGTAGTAGGCGCTGACCGTCTCCGCCAGTCCGAGCGCATCACCCAGGCGGTAGGTGGTCTCCACCGCATCCGGTCCCGCCGGTTCGCCGTTCGCGTCGACCCGGATGCGCGCCAGCACGAAGGTGGAGAGCTTGAACTTCGCCTTGCCGCGCGAGCAACCGTGCGAGCCGACCACGTAGAAGTAGGGAGCCGCATAGGCCACGCCTTCGCCGTCGAGATCGTCGAACTTGCCCTCTCCGCCGGAGCATCCGTTCTTCGAGGGCGGGGTTCCCAGCGTGTTCGGGCTCGGTCCCCCGCCGACGAGGTCGATATCGGCGCCTGGCGTGATCGTATGCCCCTCGATGGTGATGAACTGCGCGCCGGTATTCTCGTCGTTGACCACGAGGCAGCGGCGCTTGCCGTCCTTCTGCGGCATGCAGGCTATGCCGCTGATGTCTTTGGCGGGTCTGCCGTTTTTGCCGTTCAGACCGGACGTCATCGTGTAGGGCGGGTCCACCGGAACGAGGTCGCGCATGACGCCTCCCGCCGCGAGAGCCGGCGCGGCGGCTCCGTGGAAAAGCAGGATCGCCAGAAGACCAGTCCGTATCATTGCCCGCCCGCCCATAGGAATGTGAGTGACCTCAATTATATCAAAACAACCTTGAGTATAGATGCGCCGAGGACGATACATCCGAAAAGTATCGCGCAGGCGATGCGGTACAAGGCCAGCGCCCGTTCCACATCGCGCGGACCCGCCTCCGCCCGGCCATTGCCCATCCAGGCATCGTCCACGATATCGGCGCCGTACATGCGCGGCCCCGCCAGCCTCAGACCGAGCGCGCCCGCCATCGCCGCCTCGGGCCAGCCGGCATTGGGCGAGCGGTGACGGCCCGCATCGCGCCGGACGGCGTGGAACGCCCCCGCCGCCGAAGTCCCGGGATGGAGGAGGCACGCCGCTACGATCAACCCCGCCGAGAGCCGCGAGGCCGGGAGGTTCACGAGATCGTCGAGGCGGGCCGAGGCCCAGCCATAGGCCTCGTGTCGGGGCGTGCGGTGGCCGATCATGCTGTCGGCGGTGTTGATCGCCTTGTAGAGCGCCCCTCCCGGTAGGCCGCCGATCCCGATCCAGAATGCCGGGGCCACGATGCCGTCGGAGAAGTTCTCCGACAGGCTTTCGATCGCGGCGCGGCAGATGCCGGCTTCGTCGAGGCTCTCCGGGTTGCGCCCGACGATCATCGAGACCTCGCGCCGCCCGCCCGCCAGCCCTTCTGCGCGGAGGCCCATGGCGACGCGGGCCACATGGTCGTGGAGGCTGCGTTGTGCCGGCAGACTCGCGCAGGCGAGGCCGAGGAGCAGCATGGCCGGGATTTGACCCGCAGCGGCGGCGAGCGCCGTTCCGGCGATGGACACTGCCGCGACCGTTCCCAGGAGGATGAGGAGACCGAGGATCCCCGCCGCGCGCCGCCGTCTCCCGCTGCCCGTATTGAGCGTCCGGTCGAGCCAGCCGATCAGGCGGCCGATCCAGGTGACAGGATGGCCCAGCGCCTTGTAGAGCCGGTCCGGATAGCCCGCCGCCGCCTCGATGGCGAGGGCGAGACCCAGCACCACGAGCGTGTCCGGCGGATGGGCGAGGGCGGTCCAGGTCATCTGTTCGGGAATGGGGTTCGGTGCGGCAGGGTGATGGAAGAGCAATGAGCGGGACGGAGGAGGCGAGCGGGCGTGGCGGGCCCATCGCCCATGGGGGCGATCTCGATGCCGCCCAGGCGCTGTTCCCGCACGGCGAGCTGCCCTGGATCGACCTCTCCACCGGGATCAATCCGGTCCCGTATCCCTGTCCGCCGCTGGAGGCCAGCGCGTTCCGGCGACTTCCCTCCCGCGCCGACCTGAACGCCCTGTGCGCCGCCGCCGCCCATGCCTATGGCGTCGCCGATCCGGCCCGAGTCGCGGCGGCGCCCGGCACGCAGATTCTCATCGAGACGCTGCCGCGCCTGAGGCCGCATTCGCGCGTGGCCGTCATCGGTCCCACCTATGGCGAGCACGAGGCGGCGTGGCTCCGGGGCGGACATGCCGTGACGTTGGTGCCCGATCCGGCCCAGGCCGAGGGGGCGGACGTCGTCGTCGTCGTCAACCCGAACAATCCCGATGGCCGGAGCTGGGAGGCCTCCACGCTTCTCGACCTCGCGGGACGGCTCGCCCGGCGCGGAGGCTGGCTCGTCGTGGACGAGGCCTTCATCGACCTCGAAGCGGTGGAGTCCCTCGCACCGCGAGCGAGCTCCGGCCTGGTGGTGCTACGCTCCTTCGGCAAGACCTATGGCCTTGCCGGCATCCGTCTCGGCTTCGCCGTTGCCGAGCCGGCGCTCGCCCTGCGGATCGGCGCGGCACTCGGCCCCTGGGCGGTGCCGGGGCCGGCGCTCGCCATCGGCCGGGCAGCGTTGTCCGATGAGGCCTGGCTGCGGGAGGCGGCCATCGATCGCCACGCCGACGCGCTGCGCCTCGACCGGCTGCTCGCCTGCCGGGGAGGGCGCATCGTCGGCGGCACCTGCCTGTTCCGCACGGCTGCGTTCGACGACGCGCCAAGTCTTTTCCGGCGCCTCGGCGAGGCCGGGATCTATGTCCGCCGGTTCGAGGCGAACCCGCACTGGCTGCGCTTCGGCCTGCCGGCCGACAAGGGCGAATGGTGCCGCCTGTCCCGCGTCCTCAAGCCCGCCTGATCAGGCGGGCTTCGTCCGCGACCGGTCGAAGATCGCCACGAGGAGACCCCCGCCCGAGAGCAGGGCGCCGACCGCGCAGACGCCGGGCCACCCGGCCATCAGGAACGCCTGCGAGCCGGCGAAGGCCCCCAGCGCCCCGAATACGAACATCACCGTGAACAGCACAGTGTTGACCCGGCCCCTCGCTCCGGGGACGAGGGCGTAGGCTCGGGTCTGATTGGCGATGAGCGCGCCGTTGAGGCCGATATCGATGAGCAGAACGCCGACGGCCACCGCCACCAGCGAGACCTCCCCCCCGAGCCAAAGGACGAGGAACGACGCGAGGACGAGAGCGGCGCCGGTGACGACCACCGGTCGGGCGCCCTTCCGGTCGGTATAGCGTCCGGAGAGCGGGGCGACGAAGGCGCCGCAGACCCCGATCACGCCGAACAGGCCGGCGCCGGCGGCGGTGAGATCGAAGGGCGGAGCCTCGACCAGGAGGGCCAGGGTCGCCCAGAACGCATTGAAGCTCGCGAAAAGAAGGCCCTGCGAGAGGCTGGCATTGCGCAGGATGGGCTGCGTCTTCACGAGATGCAGGATCGACAGCATCAGCGCGCGGTAGCGCAGCGGTTTGGTCTGCTTCGTCTTCGGTAGAGTCGCGGCCGCCACGGCGGCGATGACCAGGGCCACGACAGCGGCGGCGAAGAACACCGCGCGCCAACCGAAATGCGCGCCCACGAAGCCGCTCACCGTCCGGGCGAGGAGGATGCCGGTGAGCAGGCCCGTCATCACTTGGCCCACCATCCGGCCGCGGCTCTCGTCCGGCGCGAGCTCGGCCGCGAAGGGGACCGCCTGCTGAGCGGCCGAGGACAAAAACCCGATGAGGAGACAGGCGACCGTCAGGAAGGCGAGGGTCGGCGCGAGGGCGGCACCCAGAAGCGCCACGCTCAGGCCCAGCAATTGCGCCACGATGAGCGTCCGCCTCGGCCAGGCATCCCCGAGGGGCACGAGGCCGAGAATGCCGAGCCCGTAGCCCACGAGGCACGCGGTGGGAACGAGGAGGGCGGCACGCTCACCGAACTCGCTCACCAGAACCGCGAGGAGGGGCTGGTTGTAGTAGATGTTGGCGACGGCGCCCCCGGCGATCAGGGTCAGGCCGAAGCGCGCCCTGGCGGTGAAGCCGTGGCCGGAACCGGTGCCGGGCTGCATGCTCAGGCTCGCACCGGAGCGGCGCCGTCCGCCGTGCCAAGCCGATGGAAAAGCGATGAATTGTTCGTCATCCGGTGGGGCGGGTCCGTGAGCGACGGGATGCGTGTGCCTCCGGTTAGGGGCGCCAGCGCGCGGGGGCAACCCGTGGGCGCGCGAAATGGTCCCACGTCAGAGAGCGGGCCGCGACGGGCCACACCTTCCATCGGATGCGTCGATCCCCATATACGAATCGTTACCGGATAAAGACGTGGCGCGTCTCTGTGGCGAAGTCCCGCTTGGCAGGAGCCAAGTCGTTCTGTCACACTCCCGACCGTCGAGACGAGTCGGTCTTCAAGTCCAGGGGGCAACACCGCGTATCGACAACGGAGTTTGGAATGCCGAATTACCGAGTCAGCTTCGCCAAGCAAATTCTCGGCGTGCCGTTCACGATCGGATGTGTCGAGATTTCACGGGCGCGTGATCCTCGCCGGGCTCAACGCGCGGCGGAACTTCGTTTCGCGCGCCAACATGGCGTCGAGGATTGGCGCGAGCGGGCCGATCGTGTTGCCATTGAGGCCGCTCAAGCCTGACACGACAGGTGATCCGACCCGAAAGTGAGTACAGGACTTCGGGAAGACGGTTATTGGGTCGTCGCTTCGTTTCCCCAACTCGCAGCGGCTGCGGCATGGTTCCGCGGTCAAAGCCCTGGCCCTCGGTCGGTCTGCGACATAGACTGGAGCTTGCACGTGTGTTCGGCGGGTTCGGCATCTCGCGGAACTTGCGACAGGGGCAAGGAGCAGGCGGCGAGCCATGGCGGCGATCTCGTTTTTCGGCGACCTGCTTCAGACCATCAGCGACCGTGGTCGCGATCTCATCGGGATCGGCCGCGGCGACCTCGCCTCAAAGGCCAATGCGCATGAGCTCATCAAGCTCTGCGAGGATCTGATCTCCCGGCGCGGCGAGGCGTCGGGCGTTGCGCTCGCCCGCCTGATCCTCGAACGCTACGCCAGCCTCGCGCGTGCCGAACGGCTCGTCTTCCTGCAGGGTATCGCCACCGTCTTCGGCGCCGATCACGAGGCGGTGGACGATGCCATCGCCGCCTATCGTCGAGACCCGACGCGCGCCGCCCTCGGCGTGCTCCACGAGGCGGCCGAGCCGCGCAGCCAGGAACTCATCCGCCGGCTCAACCTCGCCCGCAACGGCACCCTCGCCCTGGTGCGGATGCGGGAGGACCTGTTCGTCCTGCGAAAGGACCTGCGCGGGAGCGAGGCCGATCCCGACCTCGTCGATGCCGTCGACAGCCTCGACAGCGATTTCGAGCACCTGTTCGCGTCGTGGTTCAACCGGGGGTTCCTGGTGCTGCGCCACATCGACTGGACCACCCCCGCCCATATCCTCGAGAAGATCATCCGCTACGAGGCGGTGCATGAGATCGCGGGCTGGGACGAGCTGCGCCGACGCATCGAACCCACTGACCGGCGCTGCTTCGCCTTCTTCCATCCCGCCTTGCAGGACGAGCCGCTGATCTTCGTGGAAGTGGCGCTCACGGACGGCATCGCGCCGGCCATCGCGCCGATCCTCGCGCATGGGCGCGAGCCCCTGCCCACCCGGGCCGCCACCACCGCGATCTTCTACTCGATCTCGAACTGCCAGAAGGGGCTTGCCGGCGTCACCTTCGGCAATTTCCTCATCAAGCAGGTGGTGGAGGATCTCGCCCGCGAGATCCCGAGCCTCAAGACCTTCGTGACCCTGTCGCCGGTGCCCGGCTTCTCTGCCTGGCTCGACCGTGAGCGCCGCTCCGATTCGCCGCAGGGCCTGACCCGTGACGACGTCGAGGCTCTGCGGGCCATCGACGAGCCGGGCTGGCACGCCGACAAGGCCAAGTCCGATGCGGTGAAGAAGGTGATGATCCCCGCCGCCGCCGCCTATTTCTTGCGGGCCAAGAACGAGCGAGGCAAGCCCCTCGACCCCGTGGCGCGGTTCCATCTCGGCAACGGAGCCCGCCTGGAGCGGCTCAACTTCCTCGGTGATGTCTCGCCCAAGGGGCTCGGCCAGTCGCGCGGGCTGATGGTCAATTACCTCTACGATCTCTCGGCCATCGAGAAGAACCACGAGACCTATGCCAATCTCGGCACCGTGGCGGCATCGAGCAGCGTGAGCCGCGAACTCAGGACCAACCTGCCGCCGATTCGCGCCGTGGCGTTGGCCGAGGCTTGATTTCGAGGCGTCGTCCGGCCACGGCTGTCCGTTCGATAACGGCTGGACGACGTCATGCGTAACCATCTCTTCGATCTCATCCGGGCGAGCCTGCCCGCCGATCCCGCCTCGCGGATTTTCATCGAGACCGGCGACGGCGCACGGATCACCTATGCGGACATGCTCGACCGCTCGGCCGCCTATGCCTCCGCCCTCAAGGCGCTCGGGGTGAAGACGGGTGACCGCGTCGCCGTCCAGGTCGAGAAGAGCGCCGAGGTGGTGTTACTCTATCTCGGCGCCGTTCGCGCCGGCGCCGTCTTCCTGCCGCTCAACACCGCCTATACGGCCCCCGAGATCGCGTATTTCCTCTCGGATGCCGAGCCGGCCCTGTTCGTCTGCGACCCCGCCCGGCTCGCCGCTCTCGAACCGGTCGCCGCCGAGGCGAAGGTGCCTGCCCTGCGTACCCTCGACGGGGCGGGGCGCGGTAGCATGGCCGAGGCGGCTGACGCGGCCGGCACCGCTTTCGCGGATGTCGAGCGCGGCCCGGACGATCTCGCGGCGATCCTCTACACCTCGGGCACCACCGGGCGCTCCAAGGGCGCCATGCTCAGCCACGACAATCTCGCCTCCAACGCCGTGACCTTGGTGAAGGCCTGGGGCTTCACCGCCGACGACGTGCTGATCCATGCCCTGCCGGTGTTCCACACCCACGGCCTGTTCGTGGCCACCAACATCGTGCTGCTCGCCGGGGCCACGGCGATCTTCCTGCCGAAATTCGACCCGAAGCAGGTGCTCGCCCTGATGGGCCGGGCGACCTCGATGATGGGCGTTCCGACTTTCTACACGCGCCTCCTCAAGGAGTCGGGCCTGACCCCCGAAGCGGCGGCGACGATCCGCCTGTTCGTCTCCGGCTCGGCCCCGCTCCTCGCCGAGACGCACCGGGACTGGCAGGCCCGCACCGGCCACGCCATCCTCGAACGCTACGGCATGACCGAGACCAACATGAACACCTCGAACCCCTATGACGGTGAGCGCATCGCCGGCACGGTGGGCCTGCCCCTGCCGGGCGTCTCGCTCAGGGTGGTCGATCCCGAGACGGGACGGGCCTTGCCCGCCGACACGGTGGGGATGATCGAGGTGAAGGGGCCGAACGTGTTCCAGGGCTATTGGCGCATGCCCGAGAAGACGGCCTCCGAATTCAAGACGGACGGGTTCTTCATCACCGGCGATCTCGGCAAGGTCGACGAGCGCGGCTACGTCCACATCGTCGGGCGCGGCAAGGATCTCATCATCACCGGCGGCTACAACGTCTATCCGAAGGAGGTCGAGAACGAGATCGACGCGCTTCCGGGCGTCGTCGAATCCGCCGTGATCGGCCTCGCCCATGCGGATTTCGGCGAGGGCGTCACGGCCATCGTCGTCGCGCGTCCAGACTCGCCGGGGGAGCAGGAGATCCTCCGCATCCTCGAAGGGCGCCTCGCGCGGTTCAAATGCCCCAAGCGCGTCCTCTTCGCCGACGAATTGCCGCGCAATGCCATGGGCAAAGTGCAGAAGAACCTGCTGCGCGAGGCGCATGCGGATCTCTATCGCCGCTGAAGGGTAAGACGGCGGAACGCTTTGGCGGGCCGGCGGTTCTCGTCATCGAACGGCCAAGCTCGCGCCGTCTCCGTACCGGTTGCCGTCATGCCCTCGTCTCAGCCTCACCGTCCCGAGCCCACGGGGCCGGGCTCCACCCATTCCGTGGTCTGGACTCTGGCGATGGGGGCGGCGCTCGTCGCCCTGTCGCTGGCACCGCGGTCGCGCGGCGCCAGGCGTGAGGCCGAACCGCCTCAGACGCGACGCGACGAAGGCGCCCGCTCGCATAGTGGACGCAGCGCCGAATGGGTCGCGGCGACACAGGTCCATCGCGGCCGTGCCGCAGACAGCCCGACCGAGATCACTCGCGCCGGCTGGAAGGACATCGCCGTCCGCGTCTACCTGGAATTCAACAAGGACCGCGTGCTCGCGGTGGCCGCCGGGGTGACGTTCTTCACCCTGCTGTCGCTGTTCCCCGCCATCGCCGCCCTGGTCTCCTGCTACGGCCTCGTTGCCGATGTCGGCGCCATCAACGAGCACCTCTCCAGCATGCAGGGCGTGCTGCCCTCCAGCGCCATCGACATCATCGGAGAGCAGGTGAAGCGGATCGCCGCCAAGGACAACGGCACGCTGGGCCTGACGTTCTTCTCCAGCCTCGTCCTGTCGCTCTGGAGTGCGAACGCCGCCATGAAGGCGATGTTCGATGCTCTGAACGTGGTCTACGAGGAAGACGAGAAGCGCTCCTTCGTGATGTTGAACCTGCGCTCCCTGACCTTCACCGTCGGGGCGCTCCTCTTCACCATCCTCGCGCTCACCAGCATCGTCGTACTGCCGGTGATCTTCAACTTCTTCGGGTTCGGGCAGGGGGCGAGGCTCATCGCCCTGCTGCGCTGGCCCTTCCTCCTTGTCGTCCTGCTCGGCGGCCTCTCGCTGCTCTACCGCTATGGCCCGAGCCGCGAGCGGCCGCGCTGGCGCTGGGTCGGCACCGGCGGCGCTGTGGCGGGCATCCTCTGGCTCGCCGCCTCGATCCTGTTCTCGTGGTATGTCGGCAGTTTTGGCAATTACAACGAGACCTACGGTTCGCTCGGCGCCGCCATCGGCTTCATGACCTGGATCTGGATCTCGACGACGATCGTGCTCCTCGGTGCCGAGATCAATGCCGAGATGGAGCATCAGACGGCTCGGGACACGACGACGGGGCCGGAGAAGCCCATGGGCGACCGCGAGGCACGGATGGCGGACACGATCGGCGCGGCCGCGTGACAGGGTGCGGGACGGCCTCGGGAGTCCTATTTCTCCAGCATATCCCGATGAACCGGAGGCCATCATGAGCGAGACCCAGGCAGGCACCGTCCAGCGCAGCGAGGACGAGTGGCGCGAGATCCTGACGCCGGACCAGTACCGTGTCCTGCGCGAGCACGGCACGGAGCGGGCGGGCACGAGCTGCCTCAATGCCGAGAAGCGCCCCGGCACGTTCCACTGCGCCGGCTGCGATGCCCCGTTATTCGAGAACACCACGAAATTCGAATCCGGCACCGGCTGGCCGAGCTTCTTCGATCCCATCGACGGCGCGGTGGAGACGACGACCGACCGGAGCCACTGGATGGTGAGGACCGAAGTGCACTGCGCCCACTGCAAAGGTCATCTCGGCCACGTCTTCGATGATGGCCCGGCGCCGACGGGGCTGCGCTATTGCATGAACGGCATTTCACTGCGTTTCGAGCCGAATGCGTGAGCTCATTGGTATAAAAGGATAAAAATCGGGGCCGGGCTTACGAGGCCGGCCTTGATTTAGTCCCATTTTTTCTTAGTCGAAGGGAAGTGGTCTTCCCATTTGTGTGCCGTCGGCGGTGCGAGGCGGGAAAACGATCGAATTCGGACGGTTCGTGCCGGCTGGTTTCCACAGGCCGGGCATTCCGTCGCTGCCGAAACAGGGTATGGCTTCGAACGGCGCCGACGTTGCGCCCATGGCGCGGCGCTCCGGAGGAGGGCCTGCCATTATGAGCCGATCCGGGGGGAGAGAATACATGAGTGTCGTTCGTCGGTTTCTGGTCGCACCTTCGCTCGTCCGCCTGATCCGCAAGGAGCGCGGCGGTTCGAAGATCACCGAGGGCTATTTCGCTCCCCAGGCCGGTCGCACGTCCTATGTCCGCGTCGATGGCCAGAACTGCCATCTCGTTCTCGTCACGACGGCGCCGGATGGAACGTCGAGCGAGGAGCGGACCGACGTTCCCCGCGCCCATGGCGATGCCCTTCTGGATGTCTGCTCAGGCAAGGCGATCTACGACCGCGCCGTGCTCGCGCTCGGCAACGGCCGCGAGGCGCTCGTCGACCGCTACGCGACACCGGGAGCCCTCGACTTGCTCAGCGTCGTGTTCGACGACACCGCCCAGGCCGCCGCTTTCGTACCCCCAGCCTGGTTCGGCGAGGACGTCTCCGAGAATTCCGCCTATGACCGCCATACCGTGGCGATCCAGGGTGTGCCTCAGACCGGCGAGGTTCCCCTAAACAACGCCGCCCTCGAAGCGATCCTCGATCTGCTCGAGCCGCGCTTCGGTTTCGGCCGCTTCAATGCCCCACCGCCGAAGGCCGGCGAGGACGAGGCGACCCTTCGGGCGAACCGCCGTGCAGCCGCTCTGGCTGCCAAGGCCGCTGCTCCCGCTGCCCTCCCGGTGGAAGAGCCCGCGCCCCAACCCGTCCTTGAGGAACGGAGCGAGCAGCGTCGGGAAGAGCCCGCCGCCGCGGAGGAGACCGCCACGGACACTCCGATCCGCACCGATGCCCGCATCGACGACGTTATCGAGAGCCTGTCTCAGGCTCTGGGTGCCTCTCAGCCGTCCCGTGCTCCTGCACGCGACGACGATCCGGCCGCCGAATTCGAGCGCTGGACCGTACGTCCCCGCCGTACTCCGCAGACCTGAACCCTTGGGACCGGAGGTGGGGCATGCCCATCTCCGGGCTCTTCGCGAGGACCCGGCGGCACCGGGCATATTCGGACAAGTCGATCACCAACGATTGTATGCAATAGCGCGGCAGAAGCCCGTCGCGTTACAGAAGCAGCCCATCCTCACGGTTTCGGCGGGAAACAAAGATAATCTCTCATAGCCGCGTTGAGGCTAGGGATTAAACTCGCTAGCGTCTCGGCAAGACAGACGAGCGTGCGCCCAACGAGGCGCCTGTGAGGGAACATGGTTCAGACCACCGTCCATGCCGGAGGCAGCGCGCCGGCAGCACCGACACCTCACGAACCTTGGTACAAGGTCCTCTACATCCAGGTGCTGATCGCCATCGCACTCGGCATCCTGCTCGGATATCTGCACCCCGAATGGGGCAAGTCCGTCAAGTGGTTGGGCGACGCCTTCATCGCGCTGATCAAGATGATGATCGCGCCGATCATCTTCTGTACCATCGTTCACGGCATCGCCTCCATCGGCGACTTGAAAAAGGTCGGCCGCGTTGGCTTGAAGGCGCTGGTCTATTTCGAGGTTGTCTCCACCATTGCGCTTCTCATCGGTATCCTCGTCGGTGAAGTGGTGAAGCCGGGAGCCGGTTTCAATGCCGATGTGACTAAGCTCGACGGTAAATCGGTCGAGAAATACGCCAAGATCGCGGCCGACGATTCCGTCACCGGACATATCATGGCGCTGATCCCGAAGAGCTTCTTCGACGCCTTCGCCACAGGCGACCTGCTTCAGGTCCTGCTGATCTCAATCCTCACCGGCGTCGTGGTGACCGGCATGGGCAAGCGGGGCGAGGCCATCACGCACGCCATCGACACGGCGGGCCAAGTCTTCTTCCGCATCATCGGCCTCGTGGTGAAGCTCGCCCCCATCGGTGCCTTCGGCGCCATGGCCTTCACCATCGGTCAGTACGGCATCGGCAAGGTGATCGATCTCGCCTGGCTCGTCGGAACCTTCTACGTCACCGCCTTCCTGTTCGTGGTCCTGGTTCTGGGCGGCATCGCCCGGGTGGCCGGCTTCTCGATCTTCAAGTTCCTGGCCTACATCAAGGACGAGCTCCTCATCGTGCTCGGCACCTCGTCCTCCGAGACGGTGCTGCCGCACATGATGACGAAGATGCGCCGCCTCGGCGCCTCGGATTCCGTCGTGGGCCTGGTGATTCCCACGGGCTACTCGTTCAACCTCGACGGCACCAACATCTACATGACCCTGGCGACGCTGTTCCTGGCCCAGGCCGTGGGCGCTGACCTGTCCTTCGCCCAGTACGCCACCATCATCCTGGTCGCGATGCTGACCTCGAAGGGGGCCTCCGGTGTCACGGGTGCCGGCTTCATCACCCTCGCGGCCACGCTCAGCGCCATCCCCAACAATCCGGTGCCGGTGGCCGCCATGACCCTGATCCTGGGTGTCGATAAGTTCATGTCGGAGTGCCGGGCCATCACCAACCTCATCGGCAACGGCGTCGCCACGGTGGTGGTCAGCCGCTGGGAGGGTGAACTCGACCAGGAGAAGCTGAACCAGGTCATGGCGCATCCCTTCTCCATCGGCACCGACATCTCGGATCATGCGCCCAACATGGACCAGGAGTCCGCTCCCCGTCCGGCCGTCGCCGCACAGTAGCTCCGCATCGTGGATCCTGCGCGCCTGCGCATTGGGATAGACCTCGGCGGCACCAAGATCGCCGGCATCGCCCTCGATGCCGGCGGAGCCGTGCGCGCCGAGGCGAGGATCCCGACCCCGCGAAACGATTACGACGCCACCCTCGGCGCGATCGTGGCGCTGGTCCGGCGCCTGGAGCGGGACGCCGGAGGCGTCGGCAGCGTCGGTATCGGCATGCCGGGGGCCATCACCCCCGGTAGCGGCCTCGTGAAGAACGCCAACTCGGTCTGGCTGAACGGCAGGACTTTCGTCATCGATATCGAGGCACGGCTCGGCCGACCGGTCCGGGCGGAGAACGATGCCAATTGCCTTGCGGTCTCCGAGGCGGTGGATGGCGCGGGTGCCGGGGCACGGGTCGTCTGGGCGATCATCCTCGGGACCGGCGTCGGCTCCGGCATCGCCATCGACGGGGTGGCCCTATCGGGTGCCAACCGCATTGCCGGTGAATGGGGCCATAACCCGCTTCCCGCGCCGCGCGACGACGAACGGCCCGGCCCGTCCTGCTATTGCGGGCGGCACGGCTGTATCGAGACCTGGCTTTCTGGCCCCGGCCTCGCCGCCGATCATGCCTGCCGTGTCGGTGCTCCGGCAGCGACCGGTGAGGCGGTGATCGCCGCTGCGCGCGCCGGTGATGCCATCGCATCCGAGAGCATCACCCGCTATCGGGAGCGTCTCGCCCGCAGCATCGCCGGCGTCATCAACATCCTCGACCCCGACATGGTGGTCCTCGGCGGAGGCTTGTCGACGGTGCCGGAACTGACCGCCGATCTCGACGCGCTTCTTCTTCCGCACGTCTTCTCGGATGAGTGCAGAACACCGATCCGGGTGAGCCACCACGGCGACGCATCCGGCGTGCGGGGTGCAGCCTGGTTATGGGGCATCCCCGCCTGAGCCTCTCCCCATCGCGCCCCGCAGCCGGTATGGACGGGGACAATCACACAACGACGTGAGCGTATTCCCATGACGAGTCTGGCTTCCCTCGATCCCGCCGCCCGCGACGCGCTTCACGCGAAGACCCGCGAGGCCTACGAGGCTTTCAAAAGTCGCGGCCTCAAGCTCGACATGACCCGTGGCAAGCCGGCGCCGGAGCAGCTCGACCTGTCCAGCGCGATGATGTCGTTGCCCGGCAACGGCGATCATTTCGCCGAGGCGGGTGACGATGCGCGCAATTATGGCGGCCTCCAGGGGCTGCCCGAGGCGCGCGCTCTGTTCGCGCCGATGGTGCAGGCGCCGCCGGCCCAGATCGTCATCGGCGACAATTCGAGCCTCGCGCTCATGCACGATTGTATCGCCTGGGCCCTGCTGAAGGGCGTGCCCGGCTCGGTGAAGCCCTGGTCGAAGGAGGAGGAGCCGGTCTTCCTCTGTCCCGTTCCCGGCTACGACCGCCACTTCGCCATCTGCGAGGCCCTGGGCATCCGCATGCTGCCCGTCCCCATGACCGGCCAGGGGCCGGACATGGACGTCGTCGAGAAACTGGCCGCCGATCCGGCCGTGAAGGGCATGTGGTGCGTGCCGAAATACGCCAATCCGAGCGGCGAGACCTATTCCGACGAGACTGTCCGGCGCCTCGCTTCCATGGAGACCGGCGCCCCCGACTTCCGCCTGTTCTGGGACAACGCCTACACCGTCCACCACCTCACCGCGACGCGCCACCCCCTCGCCGACATCCTCGCCCTCTGCGAAGAGGCTGGCCATCCCGACCGGCCCTTCATCTTCGCCTCGACCTCCAAGGTGACCCTGGCGGGAGCGGGCATCGCCATGTTCGCTTCCTCCCCGGAGAACGTACGCTGGTTCCTCGGCCGCTCTTTCTTCCGCACCATCGGGCCGGACAAGCTCAACCAGCTGCGCCACGTCCGCTTCCTGAAGGACATGGCCGGCATCGAGGCGCATATGGAGAAGCAGCGCGCGCTCATCGCGCCGAAATTCCAGGCTGTCCTCGATGCTCTGGAGGCCCGCCTCGGCGGAACCGGCGCGGCGACCTGGACGACGCCCGAAGGTGGCTACTTCATCACCGTCGATACGGTGGACGGTGCGGCGCAGCGGACCGTGGCTTTGGCCAAGGAGGCCGGCATCGCCCTGACGCCCGCCGGCGCGACCTCTCCTTACGGACGCGACCCGCATGACCGCACCCTGCGTCTTGCGCCGACCTTCCCTTCGCTCTCGGACGTGAAGGCGGCGGCGGAGGGAATCGCCCTCTGCATCCTCCTCGCCGGACTCGAGACCGAGAAGGCGGCCTGACGCAAGCCGCCACTCATGGCGCATCCCTCCGCCCCGCCCGGGCGGGGGGAGCTGCCCGGAAAGCATATCGACGAATCCGCCGAAGGGGGGCTTCACCGTTGCCGCCCCATCCCGCTCATTCGTCGCAGATACGACAGGCCGCGATCCTCCACCATATATTGGCGGACGGTCTGAACGTTCGTGGGATCGGGTGGTGAAGGGGGCTCTCCCGGCCTGCGACAGGGCGGGAGACGTCACCGCCCCGAGGCGGCGGTGACAAGGAAGCCGAGCCCTATGGCCTCAGCGGAAGCCGCCGACCCTGCGGTCGCGCTTGCGCTCGGCGGCGGGCTGATACGCGATCTCGGCGTGGTGGGTGCAATAGGGCAGGCCGGTGATCGAGCGGTCGCCGCAATAGTGGAACTCCGGCGATGTCGGATCGCCCAGCGGCCAGCGGCACATGGACTCGCGCAGATCCATGATGGTCACGCGCTTGGACACGGCGAGCGGCATACTCTGGGCGGCGACCACCGCATTCGTCTCGGGAAACAGCAGGCTCGGCGCGGCGACGGGATCGGCCGCAGCCGTCATCTCCACGACGTTGTCGGCCTCGGCTTCGCGGATTGCCGGCTTCTTGCGGCCGTTGCCGGGCGAATCCGCCGCTTTCACGCGGCCCGACAGACCCAGCCGGTGGACCTTGCCGATGACGGCGTTGCGGGTGACGCCACCGAGCTGCGCGGCGATCTGGCTCGCGCTCAGTCCCTCGTCCCAGAGGCGCCGCAGTACCTCGACACGCTCGTCCGTCCAGCCAGCACCGGTATCCGTCATCGCCCCCTCCGACATCCGCTCGATTCCCCCGACCGACACGGGACGATCCCTGCGACACCTCGCATGGCCACTCCGTCCGTTGCCATACGGATGGTGGTCGCGCAGGGCACCCTTACGACGACGACCGGAACCGTACAGGACGCCTCGACACGGATGCAAGAGCACCCGGAAGGAGGGGGGGACTTTCCACCGGCAAACCGTCGGGGGCGTCCCGCGCGCACTGCGAAAGAGCCGGCCGGGACGCGGCTCCGCCGTGACGGCGAAGGCGTAATCCCTCGTCCACCCCCGGCCGCGCCGCCCGCTGGCCAAGCTTCCCCTTGACCTGCGGCGGGATCGGGCGAGAAGCGCGTATTTCAGCACGAGCCGAGTAGCGAGAGGCAGGTCATGGCCGCGACCGATCCGACCGAGGGACGCCGCTCCGGCGAGGTGCCGCCGCGCCTCGAGACGCGCGGGCTCAGCGTCGAGTTCGGCCGCAAACACGCCCTCGACGACGTGTCCCTCGCAGTCCGGGCTGGAGAAATCATCGCGCTTCTCGGTGATTCCGGTTGCGGCAAGAGCACTCTGTTGCGAGCGGTGGCGGGCCTCGAACAGCCGAGCGGCGGGCTGGTCCTGCTCGATGGTCAAGCGATGAGCGCCCGGGTGCCGCCGGAGGAGCGCGGCGTCGGCCTGATGTTCCAGGATTACGCCCTGTTCCCCCATCTCACCGTCCTGCAGAACGTCCGCTTCGGTCTTCACCGGCTGCGCGCCGATGAAGCCGATGCCGTCGCGAAGGCGCGGCTGGAGCAGGTCGGCCTCGCCGACCGGGCCGCGAGCTATCCCGGCTCGCTCTCGGGCGGGGAGAGCCAGCGCGTGGCACTCGCCCGTGCCCTGGCGCCGGGGCCGCGCGTGCTGCTTCTCGACGAGCCATTTTCGAATCTCGACCGGCGCAACCGCGACAGGGTGCGGGCCGATACGCTCTCGGTCCTGCGCGTCACCGGCGCCACCGCGCTCCTGGTGACACACGATCCGGAGGAGGCCTTGCTAGTGAGCGACCGCATCGTCCTGATGCGGGGCGGGCGCATCGTCCAGATCGGCACCGGCGCGGATCTCTATCGCCGCCCCGTCTCGTGGTTCGCCGCGAATTTCTTCGGCGATCTCATCGCTTTCCCCACGCGCTGCATCGACGGCGCTGCGGTGACGCCTTTCGGCGCGTTTCCGGCGCCGGGGATCGAGGACGGTGCGCCGGTCACCGCCTGCGTCAGGCCCGAGGCGATCGGGCTGGGGCACGCAGAATCCGGTCATCCGGCGCGGGTGATCCGGCGGCGTTTCCTCGGGCCCGTCGTGGAGTTGACCCTGGCGGCGGATGGATTTCCCGAACCGTTCCGACTCACGGTCTCCCAAGAGACATCGGCGGGGGAGGGCGATCGTGTGGGCCTGACCGTTGCGAAGGGAGCGGGGCTGGTTTTTGCCGCCGGACTGGATTAACCGAGCCTTGCTGTTCGTGCCCGGTAATATCCAGAAGTATAGTTTTTAACGATGATAAACTGAGGACATAAGTCTTGCTTTTCTCTCGAAGATGCGGCCCAGAACCGGTCATTGAGAGAAGAGGGATGGACGTCATGGTCGGTTGGGTCTCGAAATGTCTGATCGGCGGTGCGACCGCCTTCGCCTGGATCGCCGGAGCGACCGCCGCCGAGGTCAATATCTACACCACCCGTGAGCCTGGCCTGATCAAGCCCCTGCTCGATGCCTACACCGCCAAGAGCGGCGTCACCGTCAACACCGTCTTCGTCGAGAAGGGCCTTGCCGAGCGTGTGGCCTCAGAGGGCGAGCGGTCCAAGGCCGACGTGCTGATGACCGTCGATATCGGCAATCTCATCGAGCTCGTGGATCGCGGCCTCGCCCAGCCGGTCCGCACGGAGACCCTGGAAGCCGCCGTTCCGGCGCCCCTGCGCGATGCCGGCGGCCTCTGGTACGCCCTCTCCATGCGCGCCCGCGTCGCCTATGCCGACAAGGACCTCGCGGAGAAGGCCCTGACCTACGAGGATCTCGCCGACCCGAAATGGAAGGGCAAGCTCTGCCTGCGCTCGGGCCAGCACCCCTACAACACCGCGCTCATCGCCCATTACATCGTCAAGCACGGGCCGGATAAGGCGAAGGAATGGCTGACCGGCGTGAAGGCCAACCTCGCGCGCAAGCCGGCCGGTGGTGACCGTGACGTAGCCCGCGACATCCTGGCCGGAACCTGCGCGGTGGGTCTCGGCAACTCCTACTATGTTGGGCTGATGCGCTCGGGCAAGGGTGGCCCGGACCAGCAGAAATGGGGCGACGGGATCAAGGTCGTGCTGCCGGTCTTCACCAGCGGCGGCACTCATGTGAACGTCTCCGGTGCGGTTGTCGCCAAGAGCGCGCCGAACCGCGACGAGGCGGTCAAGCTTCTCGAATACCTCGTCTCCGACGAAGGCCAGGGCCTCTATGCGAAGGCCAATTTCGAGTATCCGGTGAAGGCGGGTGCGCCGATCGACCCCCAGCTCACGGCGCTCGGCCCATTGACCATCGATACCGTGCCGCTCGCCGAGATCGCCCGTAACCGCAAGGCGGCGAGCCTGCTGGTGGATACGGTGGGCTTCGACAACTGAAGCCCCGGCCGATGTCGGCCGCCGTCGAACTGGCCCGATCGCAGCCCGAGATCGCCTCCGAGGCCGCTCCGAGGGCGGCGCCGCGCTTGCGCATCGCCCCCATGGCCTGGGCGGCGGGAGCCCTCGCGCTCGCCGCCCTGATCCTCAGCCCGGTGGCGTCCCTGGCGCTCACCGCGGCGGGAGGGTCGAGCGACGTCTGGCCGCATCTCCTGGCGCATGTCCTGCCTCAGGCAACGATCACCACGGCACTGCTCCTGGGCGGCGTCGGCCTCCTCGTCGTCATGCTCGGGGTCGGCTCGGCCTGGCTCGTCTCGGCCTATGAGTTCCGAGGCCGCCGCTTCCTGGAAATCGGGTTGCTGCTGCCCCTGGCGGTGCCGACCTACATCGTCGCCTTCGCCTATCTCGACCTGCTCCATCCCATCGGCCCGGTCCAGAGCACCCTGCGCGAGCTTCTCGGCGTGGCACGGCCGAAGGATCTGCTGCTGCCGGAGGTCCGGTCCCTGCCGGGCTGCATCCTGCTCCTCGGCTTCGTGCTCTACCCTTACGTCTATCTGCCGACGCGGGCGCTTTTCGTGATGCAGGCGGGCACTCTCATCGAGGCGGCGCGCATCCTCGGGCGTTCGCCGACGGCGGTCTTCGTCCACGTCGCCCTGCCGTTGGCGCGCCCCGCCATCGCCCTCGGCACCAGTCTCGCCCTGATGGAGACGCTCAACGATATCGGCGCCGCCGAATTCCTGGGCGTGCGGACACTGACGGTGCAGGTCTACGCCACCTGGATCAACCGGTCCGACCTGCCCGGCGCGGCGCAGATCGCCCTGGTCATGCTGGCGATGGTGCTCCTGCTGCTGGCGGCCGAGCGCTGGGGCCGGCGCGGGCGCGGCTATGCCGGCACGGCCCAGCGCCAGCGCGGCATGGCCCGCCATCGCCTGTCCGGTGCTTCCGCCGCGGCCGCCTTGTGCCTCGGCCTCTTTCCCATCGCCATCGGCTTCCTGATCCCGGCGGCCTATCTCGTCCATTCCGCCATCGCCCGCGTCACCCGGCTCGGATTTCCCCGAGGCGTCATCGCCGAGGCGGGAAACACTCTGCTCTATGCCGGCCTCGCTACTCTGCTCGCGGCAGCCTGCGGGTTCCTCGTCGCCGCCGGCCCCCGCCTCGTCGCGCGGCGCTTCGGGCAGGGGCTGATCCGAATCGCCGCCCTCGGCTACGCGCTCCCCGGGGCGATCCTGGCGATCGGGCTGCTCGGCCCGCTGGCGCTCGCCGATGCCTCCCTGTCCCGCATCATGACGGCGCTGTTCGGCGTCGCTCCGGCGCTCATCGGCGTCGGTGCGGGTGGCGCTCTCGTCATCGCCTATCTCGTGCGCTTCCTCGCGGTCGGTGTCGGCGCCTGCGAAGCAGGCCTGGCGAAGGTGCCGAGCTCTCTCGGGGAAGCCGGGCGCATGCTCGGCCGGGGCCCCGTCGGCACGCTGATGCGCGTGCACCTGCCGATGACATGGCCGGCCGTGCTCAGCGGCGCGCTCCTCGTCTTCGTCGACTGCGTCAAGGAACTGCCGGCGACCTTGCTCCTGCGCCCGCTCAACGTGGAGACCCTGGCGACACACCTCTACGGGGAGGCGGTGCGGGGCACCTACGAGGACGGCGCGGTCGCCGCCCTGCTCATCGTGGTCGTCGGCCTGATCCCGGTGGCGTTGCTCATGCGCCTGGGCTCGGCGGACAACGCCCCGAGGGGCGGATAACGTCCCGGACCGCATCCCGTCGGAGGGGGGCGAGGACCGTCTCCGGTGGCAACCTGCCGACCGCCCTCTGATGCCGGCTTAGCGAGAAGGCGACAGAGGCCCTTGACGGGCGCGTGGGCCTCGCCCTAGAAGGCCCTCGGTCCGGGTGCGTAGCTCAGCGGGAGAGCATTCGCTTCACACGCGAAGGGTCACAGGTTCGATCCCTGTCGCGCCCACCATTCCCTCAAGCCGCAGCGATAGCCGGCACGAGGGCATCCACCGCCCCCACCAACTCATCGAAATGCTGGATCACCCGCGTGGGGCCGAGTTGCTCCACCGGCAGGTCGGTATAGCCGAACGGCACCGCGATGACCGGAATCCCCGCCGCCTTGGCCGCGTCGATATCCGCGCGTGAATCTCCCACCATGACGGCGCGCGAGACGTCGCCCTTGGCCTGCTCGACGGTCAAAGTGATATGGGCCGGGTTCGGCTTGTAGACCGGGAAGGTGTCGCGGCCGCAGATGGCGGCGAAGCGTCCGGCGACGCCGAACTCCTGCAGAAGCTGCTTGGCGTGGGCCTCGACCTTGTTGGTGCAGACCGCCAGCAGGAAGCCACGTGCGCTCAGCGTATCGAGCGCCGCCTCGACACCGGGGAACAGGTAGGAATGCTCGCTGAGATGCCGGCCGTAATGGTCGAGGAAATCGACGAAGAGCGTCTGCAGGCGGGCGTCGTCGATGGGTTCGCCTGCGGCCTCGAAGCCGCGCTGGATCAGTGCTTTCGCCCCGGCGCCGATCATGTCGCGGGCCCGGTCGAGGGGGAGAGTCGGCAGTCCCTCGCGGGCGAGGATCGCGTTGAGGGTCCCGACGAGATCGCCCGCGGTCTCGGCGAGGGTTCCGTCGAGGTCGAACACGACGATGGGCGGCAGGCTTGGCATGGGGACTCTCAAGGTTGGTGGAGTGGCGACGGGTGATCTCGGGTTGGATGACGGTGTGACGGTGTGACGGTGGGCGGGCGCACGGACGCCGCGGGCCGAGAAAAATCCGATGCACACGCAAAGGCTTAACGTACAGGTCGGGCTGCTTTCCGTGCCACGATGCTGTAGAATCCGGCCATGATGCGATCAAGGCCGCCGCGAGCGGGTCACGGTTGCGCCGCAAGGCCGCTGTAGGGAGGCGGCCGCGAGATTTCCCTGCAAGATTCATCTGTCTGCATCAGGACATGAAGGCGACCATGCGTTCGACACTGCCGACCCACCGTGCGTTCATATCCGCCGTTCCAGCCGCCTCCACCCATTCGTGGCGAGCCATGGGATGCCGGGCAGGGATTGCGCTGGCCCTTCTCGCCTCTACGGCCGCGGGTGCCCGCGCCGCCTCCTTCGAATTCGTCCCCGCGCCGCAGATCGACCTCAACCGGGTCTACCGCGTCGACAAGGTCACGGGCGAGGTCACGTCCTGCCAGTACGGGCTGCGCGAAGGCGCTGTAGGCAGTGTCGGCCTCACCGTCTGCTACGGCTCCGGCGAGGGCGCCAGCGCCCAGGCCCCGTCCGAATACGGCCTCGTCGCCTCCCGCCACACCCGCGAGGCCGGGGTGTTCCGCGTGAACTACCGCACCGGCGAGATGAGCATCTGCTACGTCCAGCTTCAGAAGGAGGCGGTGGTGTGTACGGCCCAGGCGAACCCGGCCGCCAGCGGTCCCGAGGAAGCCGTGGCCACGGGACAGGCGCCCGGCCGCGCCGGGCCGAGTGCCACGCCGCCCCAGAACACCCGCCCCTGACGGCGATCGGCGCGCATGTTCGGCGACAGCCGCGTTGGACGGCGTTGCCAGCCGTGCTAGGGCCACCGGACTTTCAGCGGCCCAGCCCGTAGCC
>NZ_VRVC01000080.1:0-23642 GCF_008040005.1 Methylobacterium sp. WL19 | reverse complement strand
CTCATGAGCCCGCGCGGCCGCCCCCTGACGCAGGGTCGCGTGCGCGAACTGGCGGAGGGGCCGGGCATCGTCGTGGTCTGCGGCCGGTTCGAGGGGGTGGACGAGCGGGTCATCGCGGCGCGGGGCCTCGAGGAGGTCTCCATCGGCGACTACATCCTGTCGGGCGGCGAGGTCGCGGCCTTCGTCACCATCGATGCCTGTGTTCGCCTGCTGCCCGGCGTCATGGGCAAGTCGGTCTCGGGGGAGGAGGAGAGCTTCGAGGGCGGCCTCCTCGAATATCCGCATTACACGCGCCCCCGTGAATGGGAGGGCCGTGCGATTCCCGACATCCTCACCGGCGGCAACCATGGCGCCATCGCCCGCTGGCGGCGGGAGGAGGCGGAACGGATCACCCGCGAGCGCCGGCCCGACCTGATGGGTGCGAGCAAGTCTCACCCGACAAAGGCCTGATTCTCAAAGACTTGGTCGGAAATACCCGCTCCGTTGTGCCGGGCGGGACTGAATTTATCGCCCGAGCATCTTGCTAAGTCGCCGGGACGGGTCCATTGGCAGCGCCGGGCCACTCCTCCCCAACGAGGAGCATTCATCTGTAAGGATGGACTTTGTCATGACACGTCCCACCACGCGCCCCCGCGTGCCGAATTTCTCGTCCGGCCCCTGCACCAAGCGTCCCGGCTGGACCCTGCAGGCCCTTCAGAACGCCGCGCTCGGCCGCTCGCACCGCTCCCCCGCCGGCAAGGCCAAGCTGGTCGAGGCCATCGAGCTGACCCGCACCGTGCTGCGCGTGCCGGCCGATTACCGCATCGCCATCGTCCCCGCCTCCGATACGGGCGCCGTCGAGATGGCCATGTGGTCGATGCTCGGCCCCAAGACCGTCGAAGTGGCCGCCTGGGAAGCCTTCGGCTCCGAATGGGTCACGGACGCGCTGCAGGAACTCAAGATCTCGCCCATCGTCCACCAGACCGCCTACGGCGTGCTGCCGGACCTGTCGGCCATCGACACCAGGCACAACGACGTCATCTTCACCTGGAACGGCACCGCCGCCGGCGTCCGCGTGCCGAACGGCGACTGGATCGCCGCCGACCGTGACGGCGTGACCATCTGCGACGCCACCTCGGCCGCCTTCGCCATGCCGCTCGACTGGGCGAAGCTCGATGTCGTCACCTTCTCCTGGCAGAAGGTGATGGGCGGCGAGGCCGCGCACGGCATGCTCGTCCTCTCGCCCCGCGCCGTCGCGCGCATCGAGAGCAACACCCCCGCCTGGCCGATCCCGAAGGTCTTCCGCATGGCCAAGGGCGGCAAGCTGATCGAGGGCATCTTCAAGGGCGACACGATAAACACGCCCTCGCTCCTCGCGGTGGAGGATTACCTCGATGCCCTGCGTTGGGCGCAGAGCATCGGCGGTCTCGACGCGCTCCATGCCCGCGCCGACGCCAACGCCAAGGTCGTCCACGACTGGGTGGCGCGGACCCCCTGGATCGGGCACCTCGCCGTCGACCCGGCGACGTATTCGAACACCGGCGTCTGCCTCGTCATCACCGATCCGGACGTGCTGGCCAAGGGTGACGCCACCGTGGCGGCGGTCGCCAAGGGCATCGCCGACACGCTCGATGCCGAGGGCATCGCCTTCGACATCGGCGCCTATCGCGACGCGCCGGCCGGCCTGCGCATCTGGTGCGGCGGCACGGTGGAGACCTCGGATCTCGAGGCCCTGATGCCGTGGCTCGACTGGGCCTATGCGGCCGAGAAGGCGAAGCTCGCCAAGGCTGCCTGAGGCGACGACGCGCTGGTCGGCGCACATTGTTCATGTGCGCCGCCTGACGACACCGATCCGAACCGCACCCTCATCCTGAGGTGCCGCAGCGTAGCGGAGGCCTCGAAGGAGCACTCCAGTTCGCGCTGCGCTGTCTGGAGCCCTCCTCGAGGCTGCAAACGCAGCACCTCAGGATGAGGTGGGCGGACGGGATCCGATGCCGGCTGCCCGAACAGGGTGGCCCCGATGTTGCCCGCATCCCCCCTTCCTCAAGAGCCGGAGGCTATCATGGCTGCTCCCAAGGTGCTCATTTCCGATTCCCTCTCGAACGCAGCCGTTCAGATCTTCCGTGACCGTGGAATCGACGTCGACTTCTTCCCCAATCTCGGCAAGGACAAGGAACGCTTCGCGGCCGTCATCGGCCATTACGACGGTCTCGCCATCCGCTCGGCCACCAAGGTCACGGAGAAGGTGCTGGCCCAGACCTCGCGGCTGAAGGTCATCGGCCGGGCGGGAATCGGCGTCGACAACGTCGATGTCGCCGCTGCCACGGCGCGCGGCGTCATCGTCATGAACACGCCCTTCGGCAATTCCATCACCACCGCCGAACACGCCATCGCGATGATGTTCGCCCTGGCGCGGCAGATCCCGCAGGCGGATCTCTCCACCCAGGCCGGCAAGTGGGAGAAGAACCGCTTCATGGGCGTCGAGCTGACGGGCAAGACGCTGGGCATCATCGGCTGCGGCAATATCGGCGCCATCGTCGCCGACCGCGCGGTGGGCCTGAAGCTCAAGGTCGTGGCCTACGACCCCTACCTCTCGCCCGAGCGCGCTCTTGAGATCGGCGTGGAGAAGGTCGAGCTCGACGCGCTGCTGGCGCGGGCCGACATCATCACGCTCCACGTGCCGATGACCGACAAGACCCGCAACATCCTGTCGGCCGAGAACCTCGCCCGGACGAAGCCCGGCGTGCGCATCGTCAACTGTGCCCGTGGCGGCCTCGTGGACGAGGTGGCCCTCCGTGCGGCCCTCGATTCGGGCCATGTGGCCGGGGCGGCCTTTGACGTGTTCATCGAGGAGCCCGCCACCGCCAACCCGCTCTTCGGCCACCCGAACGTCATCTGCACCCCGCATCTGGGCGCCTCCACCAACGAGGCGCAGGAGAACGTGGCGCTGCAGGTCGCCGAGCAGATGTCCGATTACCTGATGACCGGGGCCATTACGAACGCGATCAACTTCCCGTCCATTTCCGCGGACGAGGCTCCCCGGTTGAAGCCGTTCGTGGCGCTGGCCGAAAAGCTCGGCTCGTTCCTCGGCCAGCTCACGGACGCGCCGATCAAGGGCATCCGCATCACCTACGAGGGCGCTGTCGCGGGCATGAACACCCGCGCGCTCACGGCGGCGGCGGTGACCGGGGCGCTGCGGCCGTTCCTGCAGGACATCAACATGGTCTCCGCCCCCGCCCTGGCGCGCGAGCGCGGCATCGTGGTGGACGAGATCAAGCGCGAGGGCGGGGCGAGCGACTACGAATCGGTCATCCGCATCACCGTGGATGCCGAGGACATGCCGCGCGACGCCGCCGGGACGGTGTTCCATGACGGCAAGCCCCGGATCATCGAGATCCGCTCCATCGCCATCGACGCCGCCTTCGCGCCGCACATGCTCTACGTGCGAAACCACGACAAGCCGGGCTTCATCGGCCGGCTCGGCACCATCCTGGGCGAGGCCGGCGTCAATGTCGCGACCTTCAACCTCGGCCGCGAGGAAGAGGGCGGCAACGCCATCTGCTTCTGCGCCGTGGATGCGCCGATCTCGGAGAGCGTGCGGGCGGAGATCGAGACGATCCCGCAGGTGAAGCGGGCACGGCCGGTGAGCTTCTGACCGGGGCGAGCTTTCGTTCGGTCTCACCCTACTACCCCCTATTGCGGGCTTTTTCAGATTCGCACATGTCGGGGGATGCGCGGCTCTCCTCCCCCTTGTGGGGAGGAGTTGGAGGTGGGGGTGATTGGGCGACCCTCAGCCGTCGGAGGCGGGCGGAGCCACCCCCACTCCTGACCTCTCCCCACAAGGTGGAGAGGGACGCGGTCTGCCTACGAAAGCAGGTGTGCAAATCAAGCCAGGAAGGTAGGGCGGGATTTCGAGCGGCTGGCCTTCCAGCTCGCACGTCCCTTAAGGACCGAAGCGACAAGCATGGCGCGTGGCCCCAGGACTGGCCCTTGCGCCCGGAACATGCGAGAGGCCCGCGCATGAACATCGACGGCACACCCTACCGCACAATCCTGCCCGCCGCCGACGGCGCGTCCGTCGAGGTCATCGACCAGACCCGCCTGCCCTTCGCCTTCGAGATGAAGCGGCTCGCCACCCTGGACGAAGCGGCTATCGCCATCCGCACCATGATCGTGCGCGGCGCGCCGCTCATCGGCGTCACGGCGGCCTACGGCCTGGCCCTGGGCCTGCGACGGGACGCTTCCGATGCCGGGATCGACCATGCCGTCGAGACCCTGGCCGCCACCCGCCCCACCGCCATCAACCTGCGCTGGGCGCTGGACCGTGTCGCCGCCAAGCTGCGCGAGGTCGAAGTCTCGGAGCGCGCCGCCTACGCCTTCGCCGAGGCCGGGCGCATCGCCGAGGAGGATGTGGAGAGCTGCCATGCCATCGGCCGCCACGGCGCCGCGATCCTGGCCGATCTGCACGAGGCCAAAGGTCGCCGCCTCAACGTGCTGACCCATTGCAACGCCGGTTGGCTCGCCACAGTGGATTGGGGCACCGCCCTCGCGCCGATCTATGTGGCGCACGAGGCCGGCATCCCGGTCCATGTCTACGTGGACGAGACCCGGCCGCGAAACCAGGGCGCGGCGCTCACCGCCTTCGAGCTCAACGCCCACGGCGTGCCGCACACCGTCATCTCCGACAATGCCGGCGGCCACCTGATGCAGCATGGCGAGATCGACGTCTGCATCGTCGGTTCGGACCGCACCACGGCCTCGGGCGACGTCTGCAACAAGATCGGCACCTACCTGAAGGCGCTGGCGGCCTCCGACAACCGCGTGCCGTTCTATGCCGCCCTGCCCTTCTCCACCATCGACTGGACGCTCACCGACGGCGTCGCGCAGATCCCGATCGAGGAGCGCGACGGCCGCGAGGTCTCCCACCTCACCGGCCGCCTCGCCGATGGCGGCTTCGCCACGATCGAAGTGGTGTCGCCGGGCAGCCCCGTGGCGAACCCCGCCTTCGACGTGACGCCGGCGCGGCTGGTGACGGGCATCATCACCGAGCGCGGCGTGGCCTCGGCGGATGCGGAGGGGTTGTTGGCGCTGTATCCGGAGCGGCGTTCGGCGGCTTAGCGGGTCACGACGCTTCCCACTGCCAGAACACCGACCCGGTAAATTCGAACACCCGCTCGCCGCGCTGGTTCTGGGCGGTGTTGTGGTGGGTGGCGACGCCCCAGCCCGGGCGTGAGGCCGACTCGCGCTTGTCGAGCAGGGTGCAGGCGTAAGCGATCGTGTCGCCGGCATAGACCGGGGCGAGCCAGCGCATGTCGCGAAAGCCCGGCGAGGGGCCGAGCTGCGGCACAGGACCGGCTCGCTCCGTCAGGGCGATGTCGCGCTGGCGGGTGATGTGCAGGCGCTTCATCCACACCGCCGCCGTGTGCCAGCCCGAGGCGCAGAGCGCGCCGAAATGGGTCTTTCGGGCGGCGTCCGCATCGAGATGGAAGGCCTGTGGGTCGTAGTCCCTCGCGAAGGCGATGATCGCCTCCGGGGTAAAGACGTGGCGGCCGAGATGACGGATCGTGCCGAGCTTCGCCTGTTTGAGGAAGAGGAGCGTCTCCGCATCGTCGCCCTCGATCACCTCGACCGGGTTTCCGGGCGTCACCGCGCGGGGCGGCAGGGGATCGGCCCCGCGCCGGGCGAACATCACCGTGAAGGCCTGGGTCATCACCGACTCGTCGCGCCCGTTCACGACCGTGAGGGTGAAGCGGACGAAGCCGCGATCCGGCTTCGAATTCGAGGCGCGGCACTCCTCCACCTTGGTAACGATCCGCAAAGCGTCACCCGGCAGGACGGGGCGGAGCCAGCGCAGCTGCGAGATGCCGGGCGAGCCCATGGAGGTGGCGCCGCGAAAGACATGGGTCTGGAGCAGGCGCATGCCGAACCCGGCCGTCTGCCAGCCGGAGCCGATCAACTGCCCCGCCAGCGTCGCCTTCGCGGCCTCCTCGTCGAGATGAAACGGCTGCGGATCGAACTCCTTCGCGAAGGCGACGATCGCCTCCCGCGTCACCGTGAGCGGGCCGCCCTCGATCACGTCGCCGGGGGTGAAATCCTCGAAGGTGATGCCGGTCATTGAACCTCTCGTCTTCGGATCTGAGGATGGCGCCGCGCGAGCCAGAGTGGTGGACCCCCTCTCCCCGCTTGCGGGGAGAGGATCACGAGCACCTCGTCGTGCTTGTGATGAGCGGAGCGAGGGTGAGGGGGCCGGCCCGGAAGAGGCGCATTCCGGACGAGCCCCCTCACCTTCGGCTGCCGCCTTGCCGCGCCGACGACGAGGTCGTCACGGCCCTCTCCCCGCCTGCGGGGAGAGGGGATGCACACCGTCCTTTTTGCAGAGGCGGCCAAGCGCCGGCCGAGGCTGTTTTGGCCGCTCAGTTGGCGAAGCGGAAATGCAGCACGTCGCCGTCCTGCACCACGTATTCCTTGCCTTCGAGGCGGAACTTGCCGGCCTCCTTGGCGCCGCTCTCGCCTTTCAGTGTCGTGTAATCGTCGAACGCGATGGTCTCGGCGCGGATGAAGCCCTTCTCGAAATCCGTATGGATCACGCCCGCCGCCGCCGGGGCGCGGGTGCCCTTCTCGATGGTCCAGGCGCGCGCCTCCTTCGGACCCACGGTGAAGTAGGTGATGAGGCCGAGAAGCTCGTAACCGGCGCGGATGACCCGGTTGAGGCCCGGCTCCACGAGCCCCACCGCTTCGAGGAAGTCGCCCTGGTCGGCCAGCGGCATCACCGCGATCTCGCTCTCGATCTTGGCCGAGACCACCACCGCGCGCGCACCCTCGGCCTTGGCCTGGGCGATCACCGCCTCGGAATAGGCGTTGCCCTTGTCGGCATCGCCCTCGTCGACGTTGCAGACGTAGAGGACGGGTTTGGCCGTCATCAGCCCGAGGGTCTGGAACAGCTTTTCCTCCTCCGGCTTGCGGCTCACCAGACGGGCGGGCTTGCCCTCGCGCAGCAGCGGCAATGCCCGCTGGACGAGGTCGAGCATCTCCTTGGCTTCCTTGTCGGCGCCCTTGGCCTTCTTCTCGAGGGCGAAGAGGCGCTTCTCCAGGCTGTCGAGGTCGGCGAGCATCAGCTCCGTCTCGATGGTCTCGATATCCGCCTTCGGGTCGACCTTGCCCTCCACATGGGTCACGTCACCATCGGTGAAGCAGCGCACCACATGGGCGATGGCATCGACCTCGCGGATATTGGCGAGGAACTGGTTGCCGAGCCCCTCCCCCTTCGAAGCGCCGCGCACGAGGCCGGCGATGTCGACGAAGGTCAGCCGCGTCGGGATGATCTCCTTCGACGTGGCGATCCGCGCCAAGTCATCGAGGCGCGGATCCGGCACCGCCACCTCGCCGACATTCGGCTCGATGGTGCAGAACGGATAGTTCGCCGCCTGTGCCGCCGCCGTCTGCGTCAGCGCGTTGAAGAGGGTCGACTTGCCGACGTTCGGCAGGCCGACGATGCCGCATTTGAAGCCCATGATCGCGTGTCCGTCAGGTGAGTGCCAGCGTAGCGCTGGCGTGAGGCGTGAACGGGTTGATGACCCGAACCGTGTCGAGGATCTGTCCATCGGACAGGTCTTCGGACACGAAAGATTTGCACCCGGCCTGGATGGCCGATGCGATGGCCAGGCTGTCCCACCAGGAGAGGCGATACTGCATCTCCATCGCGATCGCCGTGCGGTGGGTCTGCGTATCCAGCGCTGCCGTGCAAGCAGGATAGAGGGTCGCCAGATAAGCGGCGGCGGCGCTCGGCGTCACGAGTTTACGCTTGTGCACCAAGACCGCGTAGCACTCGTTGAGGATTTGCGGACTGATCACGAGCCGGCGTTGACCGAATGCCAGTTTGATCAGGCGCACACTCGTCGCCCGCCTGTCAGCCGCCGCCGGATCCATGGCGTAGACCAGCAGGTTCGTATCGAAGAACAGCCGGTCGGTCATAGAGCTCCTCGCGCCTGGGCAGGTTTTCGGACACGCCCGACCAGCCGGGACCGTCGAGAAAGGCGCTCAAGGCGGCCAACTGATCCGCGACCTCGGGTGTCCTGCGGTCGGCCAAGGCCTGGCTCACGAAACGCGACAGGCTTTGCCCGCGCTTCGCCGCCTCGACCCGTGCCCACGCGAAAAGGTCTTCCTCCAGCGTGATGGTGAGGTTCTTCATGATGTCCACCTCCAGGACCGGAGATATCGTGTTCCCGTGTTTTCGTGTCAATCACGGCCGGTGGCCGCCGCATTGACCTGCTTGACGTCGTCCCAGCCCCGGCCCGCCATGGCGAGGTGGACCTTGTTCTGGAAGCTCGCATCCTCGCCCTGGGCCAGCAGCGGTGCGTGGTCCGCCACGGCGCGGCAGAGATCTTCGACCCAGGCCCGCTCGCCCTTGCCGAAATCGTTCAGGACGTAGGCATGGACCAGGGCCTTGTCGCCCGGATGACCGATGCCGAGGCGGACGCGCCGGTAATCGTTGCCGCATTGAGCGGTGATCGAGCGCAGGCCGTTATGGCCGGCATTGCCGCCGCCGAGCTTCACCCGGAGCTTGGCCGGGGCGAGGTCGAGTTCGTCGTGCAGGACGATGACATCGGCGAGGGCGATCTTGTAGAAGCGCTGCGCTTCCGAGACCGAACGGCCGGATTCGTTCATGAAGGTCTGCGGCTTCAGCAGGACGACCCGTTCGCTGCCGAGGGTCGCCTCGGTCACCTCGCCCTGGAACTTGCGCCGCCAGGGCGCGGCGCGGTGGACGCGCGCCATCTCGTCGAGGGCGAGAAAACCGATATTGTGGCGGTTGCCCGCATAGCGGGCCCCTGGATTGCCGAGCCCGACGATCAGGCGCATGGCATCATCTCCAAGACGATTTCGTCACGAGAGCGCTCTCCGCCGAAGTGGATGCCGGTTCGGCGAAAAAGAGCGCGGCAAAGCAGAAGATCTGGAGCTGCGCCCGACCCAACGTGGGCGGGCGCAGCTCCAGGACGGACGACGAAGAGGCGACGTCAAACGAAAAGGTGCCCCGACCTCGCGGCCGGAGCACCCGTGGACGAAGACGAGACCGGGGCGCGAAGCCCCAGGGTCTCAATCCTCCTTCTTGTCTTCCTCGGCCTCGGCGGCCTCTTCGGCCTCAGCCTCGGCCTTCTCCTCGGCAGCTTCCGTCGACTGCGCCTCGGCGATCGCGGCCTCTTCGGCCTCGACCTCGGCGCCAAGCACGGTCGGCGGCACGACGTTGGCGACGACGGCCTCGGCCTCGCCGGTGAAGGTCGTGTTGGCCGGCAGCGTCACGGCTTCGATATGGATCGAATCGCCGATCTCGAGACCGGTCAGATCGACCTCGACCGCGTCGGGGATCGCGTCCGCCGGGACTTCGAGCGAGAGCGTGTGCAGCACGACGTTGAGGGTGCCGCCGTTCTTCTTGATGCCGGGAGCCTCGTCCTCGTTGATGAAGTGCACGGGCACTTCGACGGTGAGGTTCTGGCCCGCGACGACGCGCAGGAAGTCCACGTGCAGCGGCACGCCGGTCACCGGATCGAGCTGGAAGTCGCGCGGGATCGCGCGGGTCTTCTTGCCGCCGGCGTTGATCTCGAACAGGGTGGTCTTGAAGCCACCGGCGTAGATCAGGGTGCGGGTGCGGACGAGGTCGATGGCGATGGCCTGCGGAGCCTGACCGCCACCATAGATGACGGCGGGAACGTTGCCCTGGCGACGAACTTCCCGGGCGGCCCCCTTGCCGACCCGGTCGCGTGCCACGGCCTCAAGCGGCTTTACTGCGCTCATGGCGTGATCCTTCAAAAAAACAGAAAAAAGCCGCGCAACGCCAAAAGCCGCCCGAAACGGACGGCCCTCACCGATCCACGACGCGCCCGTGCCTCCAAGGGTGTCTGGCGAGCGCGTGAGGTGCATACCCGCAAGAGCCGCGAAGCGCAATAAGCGCTGAGACGCGCGAGCAAGAGCCGCGACGCGACTGGGGAGAATGCCCGGCATCCCACCAATGCGGCGTTCATCATCCGAAGGGTCGGCTCCCGCCTTATTCGGACAAGCGAAGACTTCGTTCATTCGCTCCGCCGAGGATCGTACCCCGTGTGGCGAGGGATCCATCGATGACGCAGCCGGTCCTCTGGGCGCTGGGAGTCACCTCCGTCGCGGCGGCGGTCAGTTTGACCCTGGTGACGCGCTTCGAGAACGCCGCCCGCCCTCGGGAGCGCGGCGACGCGGTCCTCAACCTCGACAGCGCGAGCCTCGGCGGGACGAACCCGACGCGTTTCGCGCCCAACTCCGTCATTCTGGCGGCCGATACCCTCGGGCATTTCTCCACCGAGGTCGACGTGGCGGGGCGCAGCCTGAGAATGCTGGTGGATACCGGGGCGAGCATCTGCGCCTTCAGCTACGAGGACGCGCAGCGCCTGGGGCTCCATGTCTACGAGCGCGACTTCAACCGTCGCGTCGACACCGCCAACGGCTCCGTCTCCGTAGCGACCGTACGGATTCCGGTGATGCGGGTCGGGACGATCGGCATCCGCGACGTCGAGGCCGTGATCCTGCCCAAGGGGCGTCTCGGCAAGAGCCTCCTCGGCATGTCGTTCCTGCGGCGTCTCGACGATTTCAAGATGTCCGACGGCCGGTTGACGCTGCGCGGCTGACGCGACCTCGCACCGCGCGCCGCCCTACTTCTGGCCGCCCCCGCCCCCGCCCGTGGCCAGGTTGCGGCGGGCATCGGCCTGTCCGCTCACGTCTCCGAAATACTTCGTCGCGTCGCCCAGCTGCATCGACGGCATGCAGTTCGGGGTGCAGGAATAGGATTCGCGGTCGAGTCCGCGCTGGACCGTGACGATCGACCCCTGCGCGGCCTGCACGCTGATGGTGGATTCGGCGAGCATCGCGCCGGACGCGTCGAGGGCGATGAGGTTGGTGGAGCCGAAGCTCTTGCCGGTGAGGATGACGATCCCGTTCCGTTGAAGGGCGACATCGGCCACGAGGGGGTTGCCGACGATGACCGTCTGCGTCCGCTCGGGCAGGCGAATGACCTTGGCGTTGTCGACGCTCACCGCCACGATGGCCGGCGCCGTCTCTGCGAAAGCGGGCGCCGAGCCGAGAGCGAGGAAGAGCGCGATGCCCGCCGCTCGGGCGCAACGCTTCAAGGGCGAGGGTGTCGGCATTGACCGGTGGCCCATGGCTCGGGTGATCTCGGCTGCGACGACGAGGTTTCGACAGGAGCGCGAGCACCGGAGGGGTCGGCCGCCTTTGTCGTCATGACAGTCTTATCGGCGTGTTGGTAAACGAAGATCTAACACCGGAAGGTGGTGCGCAGCTGTCTTTCCGGCTTCGTCCATGTCCGCTGCTGCGTCTCAAGCGCTTATTGCCCGTGCGACAGTTGCGGCCCGTAATATTTCCCGGATCTCCGCCTGTAACGCTGTGCCGGATCTACTGAAAAAGTATCCATTTTCCATTTAAAGTTTTTTTACCAAACCCCAACCGAGGGGCGCGTGAGGCCGTTTTCGGGCCCGGATTAACGTAATTTCAAGACGGAACAGTCCATCTTCATCCTCAGTCGCCGGTCGAAATACACCGCTCCTCGACGGCCACTTCGCAAGACGAACCATCAAGGAATACGATCATGTCGAACCTCTTCAAGCGTTTTGCCGCCGACGAGTCGGGTGCAACGGCGATCGAATACGGCCTTATTGCTGCGCTCATCGCTGTCGCGGTCATCACCGTACTCACCACCATCGGCACCAACCTGAATGCGACCCTCACCAAGGTTGCAACCGGCGTTAACAAGTAAGATGGTTTGAGGCGGTCCGGGTTCGGACTGCTTCCCTTAATCTTGCGCAAATGGTCGTCCACGCAGGTGATGCGTGGATCGGACACCTCGCCGGACGATCCGCCCCGATCGTCCGGCAGAGCTCGTTGAAGTCCTCCTGCTCGATGTGGACGGTGCGACAGCGAGCGTCGACCTCCGGTGGGGGCCCGACACGGCCTTTGCCGCCGCGACCGAACACCCTGTGGCGACGGCGTTTCACGGGCGACGATCCGACCTTCGACTCCAGACCGAGACGTCCCCGATGGCGAGTGTCACGCTCCTGATCGTCTTCCCGTTCCTGATGGCCTATGCTGCCGCTCGGGACCTGCTGACGATGACGATCCCGAATGCGGTCTCCCTGCTGTTGCTGCTCGGATTCGCGGCCTTCGCCGGCGCGACCGGGATGTGGGGGTGGGATCTCCTCAGTCATCTCGGAGCCGGCGCGGCGACGCTGGTCGTGACGTTCAGCCTCTTCGCGCTGGGCAAGATCGGCGGAGGCGATGCCAAACTCGCTGCCGCCACCGCGGTGTGGATCGGGTTCGACCAATTGGCGCAATACCTGGTCGTCGCTTCGCTTGCCGGTGGCGCTCTCTCCGTGGCGATCCTCGTCGCGCGGGCGCATCCCCTGCCGTCACTCCTCGGTCGCCTTCCCTTCGTCATCCACCTTCACGATGCGAAGACCGGCGTGCCCTACGGCATCGCCCTCTGCCTCGGAGCGCTGATCGTGATTCCGGAAACGGTGACCTGGGCAAGAATGATGGCATCGTGAGGCCGGACACACGTAGCGGGTGAAGTTGCCGGGCCGGGTCCGAAGGTTGACGAACCCTGTGCTTTATCGACCTGACCTATCGTGGGTCGAACAAGATTCGCATGCGTTAGTTTTCGTTAACCGTAATTTGAGGAATCCCGGCGAAGCCTGGACGGCGACGGCAGCAGGCCGTCCTGTCAGGTTCGAACACGGCGATGAAACCAGCCCGCCTTGCCGTCATCGCCATCGCGCTCGCCGCCGGTTCGGGCGCCGCCTTTCTGATGAGCGGCAGCGATGCGCCGCCTCCGGTCCAAACCGTGGTCGAGGCGCCCCCTCCTCCCCCGCTCCCCGTCACGGATGTCCTGGTGGCCGCCGCCGACCTGCCGATGGGGCAGAACATCCAGGCCGCCGACCTTCGCTGGCAGCCCTGGCCGGACCAGGCCATCACCGCCGGCTACATCACGCGCACGGCCTCGCCCAACGGCATGGACACCATC
The DNA here is from genome assembly GCF_008040005.1 of Methylobacterium sp. WL19. NCBI lineage: Bacteria > Pseudomonadati > Pseudomonadota > Alphaproteobacteria > Hyphomicrobiales > Methylobacteriaceae > Methylobacterium > Methylobacterium sp. WL19. The sequence continues at coordinate 10,609 of NZ_VRVC01000080.1, read as the reverse complement.
GTCGGCTCGATCGTCCGCACCGCGTTCCTCGCGGGTGAGCCGATCCGCCCGCAGAAGCTCGCGCGGTCCGACGGCGGCTTCATGGCCGCGATCCTGCCCTCCGGCATGCGCGCGGTCGCCATCGTCACCGATACGCGCGGGTCGAGTTCGGCCGGCGGCTTCATCCTTCCCAACGACCATGTCGACGTCATCCGGACCTATCGCGACGAAGACGCCTCGCGTTCCGGGGGCGGCGAAGTCCAGATTTCGGAGACGCTGCTCACCGACATCCGCGTGCTCGCCGTCGGCCAGATCGTTCAGGAGCGGAACGGGACCAACGTCGTCACCGGCGAGACCGCGACCCTCGCTCTGACACCCGCCCAAGCCGAGACCGTCACCCTGGCCCAGAAGGTGGGACAACTCTCCCTCTCACTGCGCAGCCTCATGGATGCCGGCCGGACCGTGGATGCCCCGCCGGAGACTCAGCAGGACACGGCCCTGACGGTCGTCCGCTTCGGCGTCGCCAAACAACAACCGCGTCGCTGAGATGCCGAACCGCGCGATGATGAAGGATTCTCAGATGACCACGAGACACCGGGTCCGCGTGGGCAGCCTGTCCGTTCTCGCGACCCTCGCCGGCCTGGTCCTCGCCGCCACCGCCGTGGCTGCGCCGCGGGACGGGTTCACGGCCGCCCCGATCGTCGATGTCGGCGGCAACGAATCCGGGACCTCGCGTCGCGTCGAACTGACGACCGGGCGCTCCCTGGTGATCGACCTGCCGCGCGACGCCAAGGAGGTCTTCGTCGCCAATCCGAAAGTCGCCAACGCCGTCGTGCGCTCGACCCGCAAGGTCTTCGTCATCGGCATGGAGGACGGCGCGACCTCGATCTTCATCATGGACGCCGAAGGCCGCCAGATCACCGCCCTCGACGTCACCGTGGCGCGGGACCTCAAGCTCGGAACCCTGCGGCAGATCCTGCTCCAGAGCATCGCGGGCGGGCGGTTCGACATCCGGACCGCCGGCGACTCCCTGATCCTGTCGGGCTTCGTCGGCTCTGCGGCCGAGTCGGCCCAGGCCATGGACATCGCGACCGCCTTCGTCGGCCAGGCCGGCGGTGCCCCCGGCGGAGCCGGGGCCCGGGGTGCCGTCATCAACAACCTCACCATCCGGGGCAAGGATCAGGTGATGCTCCGCGTCACCGTCGTCGAGGTGGCCCGGACCGTGCTGAAGCAGTTCGGCGTCAATCTCAGCGGCAACTGGTCCGGCCTCAACCTCGCGAACGTCGCGCCCTTCGGTCTCAATGGCGGCCAGTTCCCGAACGGGAACGAGATCAAGGCGACGATCAACGGAGGCGGCGGAGCGAGTGTTTCGGCCACCTTGCGGGCCTTCGAACAGGCCGGTGTCTCACGCATTCTCGCGGAGCCGACGCTCACCGCGATCTCGGGGGAATCCGCGAAATTCACCGCCGGCGGCGAGATTCCCGTCCCCGCCTCGCAGAACTGCACGGGGGGCGTCTGCTCCATCGGCATCGCGTTCAAGACCTATGGCGTGACCCTGAACTTCACCCCCGTGGTGATGGCGGAGAACCGCATCTCCGTGCGCGTCGCCACGGAAGTCTCCGAGATCGACCAGACCAACTCCTTCACCTTCGTCCAGGGCGATTCCACTGTCGCGGTGCCCGCCTTCACCCTGCGCAAGACCGAGACCACCGTCGAACTCGCCTCCGGCGGGACCATGATGACCGCCGGCCTGATCCAGCAGCGCAGCAAGGCCGCCGTCGGTGGACTGCCCGGCCTCGTGAACCTGCCCATCCTCGGTGCCCTGTTCCGCTCGCGGGACTACCAGCGGCAGGAGACCGAACTCATGATCATGGTCACGCCCTACATCGCCAAGGCGATGGAGGCGAAGCAGGTCGTGCGGCCGGATGACGGCTTCATCGATGCCCAGGACGGTCAGGGCATCCTGCTCGGCCGCCTGAACCGGGTCTACGGCTCGGGCCGCGCCGCGCCGCTGGGCGCCAATTACCGTGGCCGCGTCGGCTTCATCACGGACTGACGCGGCGATCTAAGATCGCGACGCCACGATCTCGCAGGACGAAGCGGCCCAGGCACCATCAGGACCCGACCCCTCAATGTCACTCCTTCCCTTCCGCTCCCCCGTCGCAATCCTCGCGTCGATCGCCCTGGCCACCGCTTTGGGCGCATGCCGTGCCGACCGCGCCGAGACCACCGGCTCGCTCTATCCGGCCGATTACCGGGTCCGCCATCCCATCGTGCTCGCCGATGCCACGCGCTCGCTGGACGTCTTCGTCACCGGGACCGGCCATGTCGATCCGCGACAGCGCGCAGATATCGAAGCCTTCCTGCTGGAATTTCGCCGCTACGGGCGCGGCACCCTCATCCTCGACATCCCGCGCGGGGTCTCGCCGTCGCAGGGTGCCGCCGTGGAGCGGACCGGGGCGGCGATCCGCAGGCTCGGCGCCGACAACGGCATCGGCGGACGGCAGATGATCGTCACCGGCTACGCGGTGGCGGATCCGTTCCTCGCCGCTCCGCTGCGGCTCAGCTTCCAGCGCATGGAGGCGAAGGTCGCCAGCCAATGCGGCGTCTGGCCCCAGGATCTCGGCGTGGGAAGCCCGGGCTTCTCCTCGCGCAACGAGGCCCACTGGAATCTCGGCTGCGCCATGCAGGCCAATGTGGCGAGCCAGGTGGCCGATCCGGTCGATCTCGTTCGCGGCCGGCCGGAAGGGCGCATCGACTCGATCCGGCGCACCGTCGACATCAATAAGCTGCGCGAGGGCAAGGATCCATCAACCATATGGCGTCAGGATGGGAAGACGTCGGTGAAGTCAGCCATCGAGAACTGATCGGCGCGTCCCTTCCCGTCGTTCGACAGAGCTTCGGCCCTCGTTGTCACCCACAGCCCGGACCCCGCCCCATGCCTGACTTCAACGAGTCACCCGAGCGCGTCATCGCTCCGGTGCCGCGGATCACGATCCAGGCATTCTGCGAGACGGGCGAGACGGCCGCGTCGATCGAGGCGGCGGGAAGCGACAGGCGGCTGCAGAAGGCCCAGATCAAGATCCAGATGGGCGGCGGCCCCGCCGCCGTCGAGGCGTTCCGCCACGCGCCCACGCCCAACGTGGTCATCATCGAGACGCAGGGCACGAAGTCGCGTCCCCTGGAGATCCTCGATTCCCTGGCGGAGGTCTGTGACGAAGGGACGAAGGTCGTCGTCATCGGCCACGTGAACGACGTGCAGCTCTACCGCCAGTTCATCCAGCGCGGCGTGAGCGAGTATCTCATGGCGCCGGTGGAGCCGATCGTCCTGATCCAGGCCCTGTCCGACCTGTTCACGGCGCCCGGTGCCAAGCCGGTCGGCCGCACCATCGCGGTGGTCGGCGCCAAGGGCGGCGTGGGCTCCTCCACCATCGCCCACAACCTGGCATGGACCGTGGCGCGCGAGCACGGAATGGCGACGGTCATCGCCGATCTCGACATCGCCTTCGGTACGGCGAGCCTCAACTTCAACCAGGACCCGCCGCAGGGGATCGCGGAGGCGGTCTTCGCGCCCGAGCGCCTCGATTCCAACCTCCTCGACCGCCTGCTCTCGAAATGCAGCGACAACCTCTCGCTGCTCTCCGCGCCGGCCACCCTCGAACGGACCACGGACCTCACCGAGCCGTCCTTCGACAACCTGATCGACCTCCTGCGCGCCGCCGTGCCCTGCGTGGTCCTCGACGTGCCCCATACCTGGTCGGCCTGGACCCGGCGCCTGCTGATCTCGTCCGACGAGATCATCGTCGTCGCCCAGCCGGAGCTCGCCTCCCTGCGTAATCTCAAGAACCTGCTGACCCTGCTGCAGCAGAACCGGCCCAACGACGCCCGGCCGCGCATCGTCCTCAACAGCGTCGGCGTGCCGAAGCGCCCCGAGATCTCGGCCGGTGAGTTCGCCAAGGCCCTGGACGCCACGCTGACGGCCGCGATCCCCTACGATCCGGCCCTGTTCGGCACGGCGGCCAACAACGGTCAGATGATCGCCGAGGTCCAGGCGGGCGCCAAGGCCTCGGACGTGTTCTCGGAGCTCGCAGCGCGCATGATCGGGCGTTCCGAGACGCGTCGTGTCCGCGGGAACCTGTTCGAGCCTCTCCTGTCGCGGCTGTCCCGACGCAAGGCGTCGTGATGGCGGCGCGCTGCGTGGAGGTCCGTCATGTTCGGTAGGAGGAGCCCGGCCTCGGAGATCCCGAAGGCGGTCGCGGTTCCGTCCGCGCCAAAGCCGCAGGTTCCGATTCCCGTCCTCGACGACCAGCCGGGCCTGGCGAAGACCCAGCAGGTGGAGCGGCTCGTCCCCGTCCGGGAGGCGGTGAAATCGGAGGATTACTTCCGCACCAAGAGCATGATCTTCGGTGCGCTGATCGAGGCCATCGATCTGGCGCAGCTGTCTCGCCTCGACGTCGAATCGGCGCGCGAGGAAATCCGCGACATCGTCTCGGAGATCATCGGCCTCAAGAACATCGTCCTGTCCATCGCCGAGCAGGAGGAACTCCTCGACGACATCTGCAACGATGTCCTCGGCTACGGACCGCTGGAGCCGCTTCTGGCCCGCGACGACATCGCCGACATCATGGTCAACGGCGCAAACCGGGCCTTCATCGAGGTCGGGGGCAAGATCCAGCTGACCAACGTGCGCTTCCGCGACAACCAGCAGCTGATGAACATCTGCCAGCGCATCGTCAGCCAGGTCGGCCGGCGCGTCGACGAATCCTCGCCGATCTGCGACGCGCGCCTCCCCGACGGGTCCCGCGTCAACATCATCGCGCCGCCGCTCGCCATCGACGGGCCGGTGCTCACCATCCGCAAGTTCAAGAAGGACAAGCTCACCCTCGACCAGCTCGTGACCTTCGGGGCGATCTCGCCCGAAGGGGCCCGCATCCTGCAGATCATCGGGCGCGTCCGCTGCAACGTGGTGATTTCCGGCGGTACGGGGTCCGGCAAGACCACCCTGCTGAACTGCCTGACGCGCTACATCGACGAGGACGAGCGGATCATCACCTGCGAGGACGCGGCCGAGCTGCAGCTGCAGCAGGCCCACGTCGTCCGCCTCGAGACCCGGCCCGCGAACATGGAAGGGTCGGGGCAGGTCACCATGCGCGACCTCGTGAGAAACTGCCTGCGCATGCGGCCGGAGCGGATCATCGTCGGCGAGGTGCGCGGCCCGGAGGCGTTCGACCTGCTCCAGGCCATGAATACCGGCCATGACGGCTCGATGGGCACCCTCCACGCCAACTCGCCGCGCGAGGCGCTGGCCCGTATCGAATCGATGATCACCATGGGCGGGTTCAGCCTGCCCTCGCGGACCCTGCGGGAGATGATCGTCGGGTCGATCGACATCATCGTCCAGGCGACGCGCCTGCGCGACGGTTCGCGCCGCATCACCCACATCACCGAGGTGATGGGGCTCGAAGGCGACGTCATCATCACCCAGGACCTCTTCGTCTACGATGTGCTCGGCGAGGACGCGAACGGCAGGCTGGTCGGGCGCCATCGCTCCACCGGCATCGGCCGTCCGCGCTTCTGGGAGCGCGCACGCTATTACGGTGAGGAGAAGGCCCTGGCCGCCGCCCTCGATGCGGCGGCCGACAGCGCCGGCAACCCATGAACGCGCTGCAGATGCCCCTCGCCGTCGGGCTCGCGGCGGTGGCCGCCGGGGCCATCGCCTATGTGGTGCTCACTCCCCTCCTGTCGGGGGAGAACCGCGCGGCCAAGCGCATGCGAGCGGTCAGCGTGGTGACGTCCCCCGGCAGTCGCGCGGTCACGGCCAGCCGGCGCGAGCAGGTGGCCAGGAGCCTGAAGGAAGTTGAAGCCAAGCGCGGCGGGACGAAGGTCACGCTCGAACTCAGGATCGCCCGGGCCGGCCTGGATTGGACGAAGCAGAAGTTCCGCGTCGTCTCCGTGCTCATGGCCGTCGTCGCCGGCCTCTTCGTCTTCGTCCTGACCTCGCACAAGCTCGCGACCCTGGCGGCCCTGTTCGCCGGCGGGTTCGGCCTGCCCCTGTGGATGCTGAGCGTCCTGCGCAAGCGGCGCATCGCCGCCTTCATCGCCGAACTGCCCACCGCCATCGACATCATCACCCGCGGCGTGCGCGCCGGCATCCCGGTGGGCGATTGTTTCCGCATCATCGCGCGGGAAGCCGAGGAGCCCATCCGCAGTGAGTTCCGCCAGGTGGTGGAATCCCAGACCCTCGGTCTCAGCCTCGGCGATGCCATGGTGCGGATGTACGAGCGGGTGCCCGTCTCCGACGTCAACTTCTTCGCCATCGTCATCGGCATCCAGGGCCGGTCCGGCGGCAATCTCTCGGAAGCCCTGAGCAACCTCTCCAAGGTCTTGCGCGAGCGCAAGAAGATGGCCGGGAAGATCCAGGCCATGAGCATGGAGGCCAAGGCCTCGGGCGGCATCATCGCGGCCCTGCCCTTCATCGTGGCGGTGCTGACCTACCTGTCGAGCCCGGCTTACGTCTCGCTGCTCTGGACGACGGATACCGGCAAGATGGCCCTCGTCGCCTCCGCGATCTGGATGTCGATCGGGGTCTTCGTGATGAAGAAGATGATCAGCTTCGAGGTCTGACCGCCCATGTTGTCCCTCATCGGCGAAAAGCTCATCGATCCGCGCTTCATCGGCATGGTTCTGGCCGGGGTGGCGGCCGCGGCGACGGCCTTCGCCCTGCTGCAGCCGCTTCTGGAGCCCGACAAGCTCAACAAGCGCATGAAGCTGATCGGCGACGAGCGCGAGGAGCTGCGCCGCCGCGAGCGCGACCGGCTCAACAATCGATCGACCCTGCGCGTGGCGCCGAAGGCGTACATGAAGCGGGTCGTGGACCAGTTCAACCTGAGCCGCTGGCTCGGCACCGATACCGCCCGGCGACAATTGGTCATGGCCGGATACCGCTCGCCGGGCGCGGAGACCGGGTTCCTGTTCTTTCGCATGGTCACCCCGATCGCGGTCGGACTGGCGGCGATCTTCTATCTGTTCGTCCTGAAGGTGCTGGACTACTCCGTCACCGTTCGTCTCATGATGGTCATCGTGGCCCTGCTGCTCGGCATCAAGGGACCGGAACTCTACCTGCTCAATGCCACGAAGAAGCGTCAGGCCGAGATCCAGGCGGCCTGGCCCGATGCCCTCGACCTCGCCCTGATCTGCGTCGAATCCGGGATGTCGGTGGAGCACGCCATCCGCCGGGTCAGCATCGAGACCGTGACCCAGTCGGTCGCGCTGGCGGAAGAGCTCGCCGTCACGGCGGCGGAACTGTCCTACCTGCCCGATCGCCGCATGGCGTTCGAGAACCTCGGCAACCGTGTGGGCCTCGATGCCGTCAAGGCGGTCACCACCGCCTTGATCCAGGCCGAGCGCTACGGCACACCCGTGGGCCAGGCCCTCCGCGTGCTGTCGCAGGAGAGCCGCGACCACCGCATGAACGCCGCCGAGAAGAAGGCCGCCGCCCTGCCGCCGAAACTGACCGTGCCGATGATCCTGTTCTTCCTGCCGGTGCTGTTCGTCGTGATCCTGACCCCGGCGATCATCCAGATCTACCGCTGAGGCGGCGCTCAGCCCCGCGGCATCTCGCCGGCGAGCGAGCGGCTGGAGGATCGGGGGGCTTTCTGCGCCCGGGCCTGGGCGGTCATCGCCCGCAGGGAGGCGGCGTTTGCGGCTGCCTCCTCCGGGGTCAGGTCGCCCCGGGTCAGTTCCTCCGCCTCCGCGAGCTTGCCCCTCAGGCCGAGGACCAAAGCGAGGTTCTGGCGCACCCGTGCATCCGCGCGCGGCTGGGCCACGGCGTTGCGCATCACGGTCTCCGCCTGATCGAGCTGCCTCGCCAGAGCGTAGGAGAGGCCGAGATTGGACAGGACCGTGGGATCGTCCGGCTGGATCTTCAGGGCGGCCTCGTAGAAGCCCTGCGCGCGGGCATGGTCGCCCATCTGGTCGGCCACCGCGCCCTGGGCGGAGAGCACGCGCCAGTCCGGCCGGGCCGGGGTATGGGCGTTCTGGAGCACTTCGGCGGCCTCGGTGAACCGTCCGACCTCCGCCAGGGCCTTGCCGTAGGCCGCCAGCACGGCCGAGTTCTTGGCGTTGCGCAGGGCCGTCTGCTGCAGCACGGCCACGGCCTGCGGCTTCTGGTTAGTCGCCTTCAGCGCCTGCGCATAGCGCAGGGCGAGGCCGACATCGTTCTGATCGGCGTTGTATTTCTGGCCGAGCGCATCGACGTCGCGCAGGGTCACCACCTCGCGGCCCGGCGCGCGGCCGAACGTCTTAAGGGAGAGCCCGCCGATCGAGCCGGTGGTCTCCGGCGAGCCCGACTGGCAGGCGCTCGCCAGGAGGCCGAGCAGCGTCACGCCGGCGAGACGCAGCGGGAGCGTCATCCCCGTCCGGGCCGGCCGCGATGACGAGGGCTGGTTTGAACGCAACGACACCATGACGTGCTCCGCACGAGCCTGCCGGTCGACGCTTCACGTCGCCGGTCGTGCGGTGATAGACCGTTAACCCTAATCGCCGGTTAACCCCACTTCAGGGCGTCCAAGGGTCAGCCGGCCGCGCCACGCAATGCCCCCGAGATCCGACCCTGCCCCATCTCAGCGCCGACGATCCCGCCGCCCTCCCGATCTTCTGCATCCGGAGCGAGGACTGGAGCAGCTTCGAAGCGGAACTCGGCGCGAGGCACAGGGCCTTCGCCAAGGCGACCGAATTTCAGCCGAAAGCCGGGCGTGTGGCGCTGCTTCCCGCCGAGGATGGCAGCGTGGATCGGGTCCTGTTCGGCCTCGGGGACGGAGCCGATCCGTTCCTGGTCGGCAAGCTGCCCGCGCTGCTGCCCCCCGGAACCTACCGGCTCGAACCCCGGCCCTCCCTCGACGGGCAGGCCGCTTGCCTGGCCTGGCTGCTCGGAAGCTATCGCTTCACGCGCTACCGCAAGCCGCAGCCGAAGGCCCCCGTCCTCGTGAGCCCGGAGGGTGTCGATGCCGCCGAGATCCGCCGGATCTCCGAGGCGGTCGCCCTCGGGCGCGACCTCGTCAATACGCCCGCCAACGACCTCGGCCCCGAGGAGATCGAGGCCGTCGCCCGAGCCCTGGCCGATCGCCACGGTGCGGCGATCTCCGTGACCGAAGGCTCGGAGCTCGCCCGCGACTTCCCCCTCGTCCACGCGGTCGGCGCGGCCTCCCCCCGCGCGCCCCGCCTCATCGACATGGTCTGGGGAGACGCGGACGCTCCGAAAGTGACCCTCGTCGGCAAGGGCGTGGTGTTCGATACGGGCGGCCTGGACATCAAGCCGTCGAGCGGCATGCTGCTGATGAAGAAGGACATGGGCGGTTCCGCCGCCGCCCTCGCCGCCGCCGCGATGATCATGGGCTCCGGCCTGAACCTGCGCCTGCGCGTCATCGTTCCCACCGTCGAGAACGCCATCGCCGGCAACGCGTTCAGGCCCGGCGACGTGTTCCGGAGCCGCGCCGGGCTGACGGTGGAGATCGGCAATACCGATGCCGAGGGGCGCCTGATCCTCGCCGACGCCCTCGCTTTGGCCGACGAGGAGAAGCCCGATCTCCTCATCGATTTCGCCACCCTCACCGGAGCGGCGCGGGTCGCGCTGGGGCCGGATCTCCCGGCCTTCTTCACCGAAGACGACGCCCTGGCCTCGGCCGTCTACGATGCGGGACAGGTCGCCGCCGACCCGGTCTGGCGGCTGCCGCTCCACAAGCCCTATGCCAGCCTGCTCGATTCCAAGGTCGCGGACCTCAACAACGTCTCCGGCGGCCCCTTCGCCGGGGCGATCACCGCCGCTCTGTTCCTGCGGCGGTTCGCGCCGGGCACGCGGGCGCATGTGCATTTCGACCTGTACGGCTGGAACCCCTCGACCAAGCCCGGCAGGCCGGAAGGCGGCGAGGTCCAGACCGCCCGCCTCGTCTACGCCCTCCTGAAGGAGCGCTATCCGGCCCGGTAGCGGGCGACTTCAGCCCGCGAGCTGCGCCTTCTCGGCGATATAGGCGACGCGCACCACGTCCTTGCCATAGGTCCGTTCCAGGCGGCGCACGGTGAAATGGGCGCGTGCCATCGCCTGGAAATGGTTCATGAAGGCGGTGTTCACGGCCGCCCCCCCGACCGCGCCGAGGATCGGCACCGCCTGCGCCGCGACCTTCTGCGAGACGACGAGGCCGAACCGCGCCGCGATCTGCGTGGAGAAGCGGATCAGGGCCGGGGCCGCCTCGTCGAGCAGGGCGCGGTTGCCGGCATAGCGCGCCGCTTCCGACATGGTCTTGGCGAGTGCGGCGCGCACGGCGAAATACCCGCTCTCCGTCAGCGCCGTCTCGGCGCCGCTGCGTCCGCCCAGCGCGAAGACCTGGACGCAGGCCAGGGCGTTTTCCGGGTCCGACAGGTCTTCGCCCTCTTCCCGCGCGATCTGCGCGATGGAGCGCAGCATCAGCGTGGTCGAGACCGGCAGTTCCACCGGCAGGGTCGCGATGCCGAAGGCACCGCCCACGGCGCCGGACAGGGCCGCCATCGCCTTGTGTCCGAAATCGCCGGTGGGCAGGAAGCGGGCGAAGCGCTCGCCCGCCGTGCTGGCCGCCGGCACGGGGAGGTCGTCGAGCAC
>NZ_VRVC01000007.1:0-64048 GCF_008040005.1 Methylobacterium sp. WL19 | reverse complement strand
GTTGTCGCGCGCCGCCCGCATCTCCTTGTCGTACTTCCCATATTTCTGCTCGTCATCGCCCTCGGCTTCGGCGCGGCGCAAAGCCTTGCCGAGCGTGGCACCGACTCCCCCTCTCCCCTCTGCGGGAGAGGGTGGCCCTCGCGTCAGCGAGGGTCGGGAGAGGGGAGCGCGTTGTCCGGAGAGGTCGCCCCCTCCCCCGGTCGCTCCGCGACCACCCTCCCCCGCAGAGGGGGGAGGGTTGGCGCGCTGCGGCGAGATTGGTTGTACAAACGCCTTCATGCGGCGAGCCTCTGGGGCTGGGGAGCCGGCGCGGCGGGGGCGGAAACCTCCGGCCGGCGCAGGCTGAGATCCGCCTCGGCGAGCTTGGCCGCGACGAGCAGGATCAGGCCTAACAGGCTGATTCCATAGGCCCATCCCGCGAGGTCGCGGCGCGGCCGTTGCTCGATATAGGGGATCGGGTCGCGCTCCAGGCGCTCGATCTGGCCGATGGCATCGGCCACCGCCTCGGCGCCCTCGGCCTCGAAGGCGCGGTAGGGTGTCCCGAGGCTCTTGAAGAACAGGTCGAGATGACGTTCGGGCGCCGCCTGAGGGGTGTCCTCGCCCGACGGTCTGTCGGAGATGGAAGGAGAGCCCTTGGTGCGCAGGAACAGCCAGTAGAGGTTCGGGCGAAGTCGCGCGAATTCGGCGCGCAACGTCCCCTGGACGCGGGGATCGATCACCGCCGCGCCGTCGGAGACGATGAGCAGGGCGCGCGAGACATTGGCGGTACTGGCGCCGAACTGCGAGAGCGCCATGCCGAGGCCGCGCGCCACGTTGGTGTAGTCGAGGCCCGGGCGGTCGATGGCGGCGACGGCCGCGCGGACCGCTTCGTGCCGATCGGTCATGGGCACCACGAGCATGGGGGCCGTGGAGAAGGCCGAGACGGCGAACTGGTCGTGGGCGCGGCTGCCGACGAACTCGCCGAGCAGCCGGCGCGAGGCCGCCGCCTTCGATTCCTCGGCACCGGAGGGCTGCAGCCCGGCGAAGGTCTCGTTCATGCTGCCCGAGCGATCGACGAGGATCGAGACCTGGGCGCCGATGCCCGTGCGGGTGATGGTCTCGCCCTGGCGATAGGGACCGGACAGGGCGGCGACGAGGCCGCCGATGGCGAGGATGCCGGCCGCGCGCAGGCCCCAGCCGATGAGGCGCGACAGGCCGTCGACGGGGCTTGCCGCGATGCTGGATAGCGGGGTGACCCGCTGGCTCGACGCGGCGAGCGGCAGCAGCGCCAAAGGCAGCAGCCACAAGACCCAGGGAAAATCCGCCATCAGGCGCATGACACCACCGCCATCAGACCCATGCTTCGACCGCCATCGGACGGGTTTTCGGCCCGTTCATGATTCCCGCTCGATGGCGGTGAGTTTCCGGGTCAGGGCCACGATGTCGGCCAAGGGAAGACGCCGCATGGCCCCGGCCGGACCGGGACCGAAGAAGCTGTGACGCGAGGCGTCGAGGAAGGCGGCGAGGCCGGCCCGTTCCCGCGCATAGGCGGGGTTGCGGGTGAGGAAGGCCGGCAGGTCGTCGGCCAGGACCCGGCGCCCGTCGGTCTCGTCCAGCGCCCGGTGAAGCGCGAGAAGGGCGGTCTCGTAGGCCGCCTCGTCCTCCCCCCGTCCGGCGAGGGCGCGCAGGCGGCGCAGGCACGCCGCGAAGGCCCTTCCTCCGCGTTTGGCGAAGGGCCACCATGTCCGGTCCCAGGCGAGACCCGCGAAGGCCAGCAGGGCCATGGCCATGAAGCCGGCGCTTCCGACCACGAGGGGTTGCGTGTCGAGGGACGCCACCCGCCCGTCCGGACGCAGGTAGTTCCTTGGGTCTTCGCGGGCCGGCGGCTGGACCTCGCGCAGGGGCGAGATGTTGAACGACCAGGGCGGGACCTGGGCCTTGGCCGTGGTCGCGCCCTTGTCCGTATCGCTCACGAAGGTGACGGTGAAGCCAGGGATCTCGAGGGCGCGCGCATCGAGGGCGGCGTAGAAGTTCTGATAGGTGAGATCGAGGCGCACCCGGCTGCCGCCGCCCTCGGATGCTTGCGTGACCGCGACGGTGCGAAGGTCGAGCCAATAGGTGATCGCGCCGGGCTGGGGCAGCGAGGCGGCCTGCAGGGCAAAGCCCGGCTCGACCACGATATCGACCTGGGCGCGGACGAGATCGCCGAGGAAGTAGCCGAACGGGCGCGGCGTGCGCACCTCGACGGTCCGCACCTGGGACTGGGCGGTGAGCGACGAGCAGAGCAGGAACAGGAGCGGGGCGAGGCGGCGCATGGGATGCCTCAACTCGCCAGGAGGTGGCGGCTGACCGCGTCGGGGTCGAAGCGGCCCGCGAGGCGGAAGGGCGGACGACCGTAGGTGGAGGCGATCCGGCGCAGGGTCTCGGCCCGCTCGGCTTCGCGCGCGATCCAGCGGCGGCGCAGGCCGGGGCGCATGAAGACCACGCGGCGGCCCGCGCCTTCGAGATCGTCGAGCTCCATCAGGCCCCATTCGGGCAGATCGTCGTCCTCGGCGGAATCGGCCAGGACGACGGGCACGAGGTCGTGGCGCGACAGGCTCGCGAAGGTCTCGGCGATGAGTGCCTCCGGCCAGCGGAAGTCGGAGACCAGGAACACGATCTTGGGACGGCCGACGAAGCGGCGGGCCGCTTGCCCCATCCCGTCCGCGCGGTCGCCGGTGCAGGCGGCGTCCGTCAGCCGGGAGACCACGTCGCCGGCCATGCTGCGGCGACGGCTCGCGGGCAGGAACACGTCCTCCCGCAGGGCGGCATCGCAGCCGATCAGGCCGAAAGCGTCGCCGATGCGCGTGGCCGAGGCGGCGAGGCAGCCGCAGAAGGACGAGACGAGCCCCATCCTGTCCGCCTCGCCGGAGAAGCGCATGGAGGCGGAAAGGTCGACCAGCGCCCAGACTTCGAGCGCCGTGCGACTCTCGAAGCGGCGGACATAGGTGCCCTCGAACGGGTCGCGCAGGGTGGCGCGGACGTCGATGCGGCGGGCATCCGGCATGCGCAGGAACGGCACCTGATCGCGGAAGGTGCCCAGACCCCCGGCGTCGCGGCCGCGATGGGCGCCCGCCACCGTGCCGGGCACGCGGCCGCGCGGGCGGTAGACGATGTCCGGCGTCGGCTCCTGGGGCGTTCTCTCGGGCGCCGTCACGGGGCGGGCACGGTGTCGAACACGGCGCGGCAGAGTTCCGGCACGATGGTGCTGCGGCGCATCTCGTAGATCGGCTCGAGGAAGACGCGGTGGGCCATCACTTCGGGAAAGATCGCGCGGATATCCTCGGGCACGAGCCAGTCGCGGCCCTCCAGCCAGGCGCGGACGCGGGCGGCCCGCACGAGGAAGGCGACGCCGCGTGGCGAGGCCCCGCCCTGGATCAGGGCCGACATGTCGATGCCGGGCAGGCGGATGCCGGCCTCGTGCGGGCGGACCAGGGCCTCCCACAGGCCGACCACGTAGGCCTCGATGGCCGGGCTCGCCTGGATGCCGTGCTGGATCGCCGCGCCGATCCCCGCCATGGCGGCGTGATCGAGGACGCCGCCGTCGATGCCGGCGATGAGGGCGTCGGTGTCGTGGAAGCGCGGATCGAAGACGAGGGCGCGGCGCGCCTCGGCATCGCGCGGGGCTTCGAGGCCGATCTCCATCAGGAAGCGGTCGCGGGCGGCGGCGGGGAGCTCGAAGGTCTCCTCGCGCTCGACGCGGTTGCGGTCGGCGAAGACCTGGAGATTGGGGAAACGGTATTCGCGGTTGAACGCGGTGAGACTCCGCTCGGCCATGAGGCGGAGCAGGAGCGAATGGACCTGCGGACGCGCGCGGTTGATCTCGTTGAAGAAGAAGATCGAGAGGTCTTCGGATTGCCGCAGCACCGGCCCCGGCTCCACGCGCGGGCGACCGTCATCGGCGAGGTAGGTGTGATAGATGAGGTCGGACGGCATCATGTCCACCGTGCCCTCGATGCGCTCGTAGGCGCCTCCGAGCGCCCGCGCCACGGCGCGCAGCAGGGTGGTCTTGCCGACGCCGACATCGCCTTCGAGCAGCACGTGGCCCCGGGCGAAGAGCGCGATGGTGAGAAGCCGGATCGCCCGGTCCTGGCCCACCACGGCGCCGCGGACCGCGCGCTCGAAACGGCCGGCCGCCTCGCGCCAATCGGTGAGCATCGCGTCGCCGGAGCGGATGTCGTTCATGGGGTTTGCCTTTGAGGACAGCGGCCGCGATCCCCGGACGGAGCGGTCCAGGCGCCTGAGGGGATCGCGGTCACCGTGATGGCCGCCCAAAGCGATGGGCGGCGACGACGTCAGTTGGAGGAAATCTTGGTGACGTCGTATTCGAACTTGCCGGTCTTCTTGGCGGCTTCGATGCGCTTCTTGTTGCGCTCTTCCATCAGCCTGATCGACTCCGACTGCTTGTTCAGCTCTTTCGGATCGTGCTTGGGGTCGTATTTCGTGCCGGCGATCTTCTCGGGGAAGCCGGGCTTGGGCTGCCAGCAATCGCCGGCGGCCTTGCACTTGGTGCCGTCATAGGCGAGCGCGGGAACGGCGAGCAGCGCGCCCGCACCGATTGCGAGAGCCGTGATGAGTGTCCGCATGGTCGTCTCCTCTGGTTTTGATTGCTACGGCGTCCGCCGCTTCTCGCTCACCGCGCGAGGCATCCCCGCGCGACGTGACTTCCCAAGACCGCTACTCCAGCGGTGGGCACTGGCCCGGAGCGTCCTTGGGGAAGGTCTCGCCCTGCTTGTAGGGCGTGTATTTCTTCTTCTGCTCGTCGTTGAGCCAGACGGCGTCCTTGACCGGGCCGGTATAGAGGTGCCGGATCCAGGCGATCGTCTGCAGCATCTCGTCGGGCGTCAGGTTCTCGTTGTGCGGACCCATCATGCCGTTGGCGCCGCCGAAGATGGTGGCGAACAGGCCGGTATCTTCGGTGTTGGACGGATAGGTCCAGTAATTGTCGTTGAGGCCGGGGCCGAGCTTGCCTTCGGCGAGGTGCCCGTGACAGCCGGAGCACGAGGTCGCGAACAACGACTCGCCGTTACGCAGGCAGGACCTGTCGTCGATGTAGAGGTTCTTGCCGGTCTGGAAGAACTCCTTGACGGCGGGAGTGTCGCGGCCACCCTCCTTGCCCTCGGAGGTGTTGAGTTCCTCACCGGTGACGGTGTTGCGGAAGGTCATCCCCGTTGACGGGCCCGCATTCGGCTGGGCCAGGGCCGCCACGCCGATGGAGGTGAATCCGAGGGCGAGGAAGGCGGCGAGGACACGGTTCGTGTGACGCATCGATTTGCTCTGTTTATCCCCGGACTTGCGGCCGAGGTGGGCGTACCGGTGCTCAGCGCACCGGCGACGCGGGACAGGGTTCGGAGGATCAGTTGGAAACGGGGGTGACGGGCACGCCGTCCTGGCGGAGGATCGCCTCGATCTGCGGGCGGGCTTTGGCGATCGCGGCATCGAGGGCCGCCTTCAGGGCCTGGTCGTCGCGGCGGACGCCCATGGACTGGTCGAAGCTCTGCGGCACCTTCTGGCCGTCGCTGCGCACCGTATCGTCCGGCACCGGATTCATGCGCAGGGGCTGGCTCGAATCCTTGACGTAGCGGGCGACGTCCGGCGCGAAGGCCACGGCCACGTCGGCCTTGTTGGCGACGACTTCGCTGACCATGCGGGCCGGGTCGATCTGCGTGTAGGTGTTGCGGGCCGCGCGGAAGTTCACCAGCGAGTAGAGGTAGGCCATGTCCTCCTCGTAGCGGCCGATATCCTTCAGCATCGCCTCGCCCGGCGTGCCGAAACCGACGACCATGTGGTCGATGGTCTTCAGGCGCGGATCGGACCAGGACTTGATGTCGAGGTCCCGGTCGGCGCGGGTGATGAAGACGTAGCCGCTGCGGTAATAGGGCTTCGTGGCGAGCACGCGCGGGTCGTCGCTGTCGAGGCCGACCACCACGTCGCACAGCTTCTTGTCGAGGCTGTCGCGCACGAGATAGATCGCGGCCTTGTCGGACCAGACGAACTGCGCCTTGCGCCCCATGGCCTCGGCGACGGCGGAGGCGATGCGGTTCTCGAGCCCGGAGCCGTCCTTCATCGAGAGCGGCGGCTGGTTGGCCGCGCAGACCCGGAGGACGCTGTCGTCGGGCGCGGATTTCGTGTCGGCCTGCGCGAACGCGGCACCGCCCAAGGCGAGGACAGCCGCGACGGACAGACATCCTTTGGCGAAGGACATGAGAGCGTTTCCGTTGTTTTTTATGGGTCGGATTCGTTGGGATCGAGGCGGCGTGAGCGGAGCGCCGCTCTCCTCCCCAGCGGATCTCGGGCCTGCCCGAGATCCGTCGAGATTGCGGGGAGGAGTTGGGGTGGGGGTGGCTCCGCTGGCCTCCGCGGCCTGCGGGTCACCCAACCACCCCCACCCCTGACCTCTCCCCACAAGGGGGGGAGGGACGCGCTCGTTTCCCGATGCAGCCGTTACTTGGCTGCCGTCTGGTACTCGCCGACGCTCGGATCGTCGTACGGACCCTTGCCGTTCAGCGAGAACACCATCACGCCGCCGCCCATCTGGGTGTAGTTGGCGAGCTTCTTGAAGGCGCCCACCGCGCCGAGACCGGCCGTCGGATCCTGAAGGTCGAACACGAGGCCGACACCCGGCCAGCCGCCGACGCCGTAGTAGATGGCGACGTATTGATCACCCTTGTGGCTGTAGGTGATCGGGTAGCCGATGGCGCCCGACGGCATCTTGAACTTCCAGAGAAGGTCTCCGTTGTCCGAGTTGCGCGCCTTGATGTAGCCGTCCAGCGTTCCGTAGAACACGAGACCGCCGGCGGTCGCCGTCGTCCCGCCCCACACGGCGAAGCGCTCCATCTTCTCCCATTTGAACTCGCCGGTGATGGCGTTGTAGCCCTTGATCTGGCCCAGACCTTCGTAGTTCTGGCGATCGCCCTTCGGGCCGGGATACATGTTCAGAGTGGCGCCGACGAAGAACTGACCGGCACGGTAGGGAAGCATGAAGGGCTCCCAATCCATGCAGATGTGGTTGATGCCCATGAAGAAGAGCTTGCGCTCGGGATCGTAGGAATCGTGGCCCTGGTTGTGGTAGCCCATCGCCGAGGGACAGATGTCCTTGGCGAGGTGGTCCATGCGGGTGCCGTATTCGGGATCGCGCACCGGCTGGCCGGTCTTCAGGTCGACCGACTTGAACACGTTGACGGTGTCGTCGATCTTGTTGGCCGAGACGAGCGAGCCGTCCGTCCGGTCGAGCGTGTAGACGATGCCGTTCCGGTCCGGATGGGTCAGGAGCTTGCGGTCCTTGCCGTCCTTGTCCTTCTGGTTCGACAGCATCATCACGTTGACGCCGGCGTAATCCCACTCGTCGTGCGGGGTCTTCTGATAGCCGAACTTGGCTTCACCCGTATCGGCGTCGCGGCCGAAGATGGTCATCGTCCACTTGTTGTCGCCGGGACGCATGGTCTCGTTCCACGGCGCCGGATTGCCGGTGCCGAAGTAGATCAGGTTGGTGCCCGGATCGTAGGCGTACCAGCCCCAGTTGGTGCCGCCGCCGATCTTCCAGGCATCGCCCTCCCAGGTGGAGGTGCCGAGGTTCTTCTGGCCGTAATGGGGGTTCTTGATGTTGAAGTCCGCACCCAGCAGCAGGTCCTTGTCCGGGCCGGTGGCGTAGGCGCGCCAGACCTGGGAACCGGTCTTCACGTCGTAGGCGGTGAGGTAGCCGCGCACGCCGAGCTCGGCGCCCGAGGAGCCGATGATGACCTTGTCCTTCACCACGTAGGGCGCGATGGTCAGGGTGGAGCCGACCTTGATGTCGGAATTCTCGACCTTCCACACCGTCTCGCCGGTCTCGGCGTTGAGCGCCATGACGTTGCCGTCGAGCAGGGTCTTGAGGATCAGCGCCGGGGTCTTTCCGTCGCCGGGCCAGTAGGCCAGACCGCGGTTCACGAGATCGCAGCAGGCGACGGCGCGGGCGGCCGGGTTCTGCTTGGGCTTGTCCTGCCAGAGGATCTTGCCCGGATCGTCGAGGGCGAGGGCGAACGTGTTGTTCGGGAAGGAGGTGTGGATGTACATCTTGTTGTCGACGACGACGGGCGCGCCCTCGTGGCCGTTGAGCAGGCCGGTCGAGAACGTCCAGGAGACCTTGAGGTCCTTCACGTTCGTCGTGTTGATCTGCTTGAGCTTGCTGTAGTTGTCCGAGTCGTAGTTCTTGCCCGGCATCACCCAGTTTTCATCGCTGTTCGACAGATCGATGAGCTTGTCGTTGGCTGAGGCGATCCCTGACAGTCCGATCGGTGCCAGGGCCAAGACGGCCAGCACCGAGACTGAATTCAGTAACCTGTTCATTCTGCGTCTCCTGCCCTTCTGCCGCGTGCTCGACCCCAGGGGATCGGCCGCAGCCATTGCTTTCGCCGGTTCAGCAAACAGTCAGTCGATCGATGTTATGAACGTATTTATAAGAATAACCTGACGCTGGCCGCTCTTATAAAAGACTTATTACTGATCCATCGGCTAGCTATATAATCATTTGCTTTGCCTGATGTCTTTAGCCACTTCAACCTTTTTTTACAGGACGATTTGGCAACTTGAACCATACCTTTGTGCAGCTGTTCCGGGTCGATCCGGAAGGCATCCGTCGATGCGCCACATGCGGGCGGGGCCGGTCTTTCCCTGCGGGTCGAAGGGCTTAGCCGGCTCGGCGATGGCGATCCGCGCGATGGGGCGATCCGGCGTCCGGCAGGGCATCATGCCTGCGCGCAGAGGCCCGGCGGTCATAATGCGCAAGATTTTTGCACCGTTCCGCGTCAGGAAAAGCGTCCTGTGCCCTCGAACCCACGCTTTACTCAATGTGGACCGGCGCTAAACTAAGCCCGGGTAGGAAACAAAAACGAGACATGCCGATGATCAGAAGAACAACTGCGCTGGTGATTTGCCTGATTGTCCTGCCATCCATTGCCAATGCGGCACGGTTGACCATGGATGACAAGGTGTCGCGCTGGCCCCGTGCCTCCACGGACGAGAAGATCGATTTCGCCACGCGCATGGGCAAGGCCTTCTCCAGCCTCAACGCCGAGCTCGACAAGAACTACTTCATCCGCTGCCTGGAAGAGACCGCGAACATCGGCAATCCGGGCGAGATCAAGCTGGAATCGGCGGTGAAGATGTGCGTGTCCGTGAAGAAGGACCCGCCGGAATAGGCGGCCTTGGCGCAGGCCCGTGTTCAAGGCGCGAGGCCACGGATTCCGAACCGCCCTCCTCCCCGGATCGAGCGGCGATGGCGCAGCATCAGCATCGGTTCACATCGCAGATGACCCATGTCGCAGCCGAAAGCTCGATCCGCCGGAGGCACCGTGCCCGGTTCCGCCTGACACCCGGAGCGGCCCTGGCCGGCCTCGCCCTCATGGTGGCGGGGGCGGCGTCGGCGGAGGAAGGGCGCATGGCCGCTCTCTATCCGCATGACGGGCGCCGCGACCTGACCGGCGCCGACATCACACGCTATCCCGGCGCGGGCGTCCTCTTCTGCCATCGCCGGCCGGACGGCATCCCCCAGAAGGCGGCGGCGGCCTGGCTCGTGGGGTCGCCGCGTCTCGTGGTGATGAACGCGCACAATTTCCGCAACCGCCGCATGGAGGTGACGCGGGAGGTGGAGGATTGCTTCTTCCAGATCGGCGGGCGGAATTACGGCTTCGTGCCGGCGAGCCTGCGCCTCGGTGCGGCGCCCGACGCCAAGGCCCTGCACATCACCGACGATTGGGCCCTGCTCGATCTCACCGAGGCGGTGGTCGGCGCGCCGCCGCAGCCGGTCCCCGACGCGCCGATTCTGGCCACGGGCATCGCGGAGATCCCGGTGGTGATGGTCTCACCCGGCGGGCACGAGAACTATCGCGGGCCGAGCAGCACCGAGACCTGCGCGATCCACCAGATCGATCCGCCGACGGAGGACGACATCCGCCGCGCCCGGCACAATTGCAACGACGGGTTCGGCGGCTCGGGCTCCGGCCTGTTCGACCTGTCGGGCCGTCTCGTGGCGATGCAGAGCGCCTCGCTCTCCATGAACTCGCGGCGCCCCTTCGATCTCGAGCTCCATTACGGCTCCGCCCTGCTGTTCGAAGGCGCCCTCCTGGCGGCGATCCGGCAGGCCGTGACGGCGGAGGGCGAGGCCGCGAAGACCCGGTGAGGCGCGGGGGCGTCTCACCGCCTGAGTCCGTCGTTTTTCCAGGGCTTTACCTCATCCTGAGGTGCCGCGAAGCGGCCTCGAAGGAGGCTTCCAGGGATCGCTGTGGCGTCTGGAGGGCTCCTTCGAGGCCCGCTGACGCGGGCACCTCAGGATGAGGTGGTCCGCTGGGATGATCGGCTCCGGCATGAGCATCCGATTAAACCGGCGCTCAGTGCACGGTCGGCGCCGGCTCCTCCGGCGCGAGGGTGACGACTTCGGAGAACGGGAATTCGAGAACCGTTTCCCCGGCTTCGTCGGTGACCACCAGGATGGCTCCCATCAGGCGGGCCTGGGCCTCCGATTCGGCCATCGTCGCCTGGATCGTGTCGCGGGCGACCTCCCAGGCATGGTCGGCATCCCGCAATTCGGTGCCGGTGGGATCGGCGATGACCTCCCGGCCGATATGGGTGTGAAAGAAAAATCGGGGCATCGGCGCGTTCGATCCGCTCGAGGAACAGCTGCCATCACCTGTAAGCTGCGGCGCGGCGGCGCAAGGCCTGACGGCCCAACCTATAGGGCGAAACAATCGTCCGCGCCTCCTCAGCCCCGAGCCAATCGCGAATGACGCTGGGAATAGGCGGCATAGATCACCAGGGCGGCGCCGATCCAGATCGCGAAGAGCAGGTAGGTGTCCCGTGGCAGCGCCGCGATGAGCGCGAGGCAGCAGGCGAGGCTCGCGAGGGGCACGAGGGGGTAGAACGGCACGCGAAATCCCCGCGGCAGGTCGGGCCGCGTCCGGCGCAGGATGACGACGCCGAGGGAGACCGCCGAAAAGGCCACGAGGGTGCCCATGCTGGTGAGGTTGGCGAGCACATCGAGGGGGACGAGGGCCGCCAGCGCGGCGACGAAGAGCGCTACTACCAGCGTGTTGGCGTTCGGGCTCCGGGTCCGCCGGTCCACCCGCTGGAACAGCGCCGGCAGCAGCCCGTCCCGGCTCATGGCGAAGAGGATGCGGGTCTGGCCGTACATCGTCACCAGGGTCACGGAGAAGATGGAGGCCACCGCCCCGATCGACAGGACGAGGGCCGGCCAGGCCGTCCCGGTAACATTGCGCAGGATCACCGCCAGCCCGGCATCCTGCCCGGCAAAGTGCGTCCAGGGCTGGGCTCCGATCCCCGCGAAGGCGACGAGGAGGTAGATCGCGGTGACGATGACCAGGGAGAGGAGGATGCCCAGGGGCAGCGTGCGGGCCGGGTCGCGCACCTCCTCGCTCGCCGTGGAGATCGTATCCAGGCCGATATAGGAGAAGAAGATCGTCGAGGCGGCGGTGCCGATGCCGGCAAGCCCCAGCGGCGCGAAGGGCGTGAGGTTCGCAGGCCGGAACGCCGTGAGGGCGATGACGGCGAAGAACACCAGCACGGCGAGCTTCAGGACCACGAGAACCGCGTTGATCGCGGTGGATTCGGCGGCACCCCGCAGGAGCAGCAGGGTGCACAGGCCGATGAGGACGATGGCCGGCAGGTTGACGTAGCCGCCCCGGCCGGGGGGCTGGCTGATGGCATCCGGCATGGTCCAGCCGATGAGCGCACCGAAGACCTCGTTGAGATACTGGCCCCATCCGACGGCGATGGCGGAGGCGGCGACCGCGTATTCGAGGAGGAGGCAGGCCCCGACGAGGAAGGCCGCGAGTTCGCCCAGCGTCGCATAGGCATAGGAATAGGACGAGCCCGAGAGCGGAAGCGCCGAGGCCAGTTCCGCGTAGCAGAGCGCCGTGAGTCCCGCCGTGACGGCGGCCAGCACGAACGAGACCAGGATGCCGGGGCCGGCCTCGGGCACCGCCGCGCTCAGGATCACGAAGATGCCGGTGCCCACCGTGGCGCCGACCCCGAGCATGACGAGGCGGAACAGGCCGATGGAGCGTTCGAGGGGCCGGGCTCCCGCGTCGGTATCCTGTGCCGTGGGCGAGACGGGTTTCCGCCGCAGCACCGCCCGGCGCCAGTCGCTTCGTCCCTCGTCCGATCCGATCACCGACCCCATCGCTACACGACCTCACAGCGACCGGGACGAGGGGTGCCGATCTTGTTTCTTTGCTAACGGCAGCAAGCGCCATGCCGCCTCCCACGACTCCGAGGGCGTGATCGAACGGATGCCGAGACTGGTCCCGATCCTGCCACGCGACCGTGACCCCTCCTCACACGAGTGTCGTGCGCGGCCCCTATGCTGTCGGCGGACCGGAGAATGAACCCATGGACGAGAAACGCTGCATCCTCATCGGCGTGCCGGTCCAGGAGGGGACGAGCCGGCTGGGCTGCGACATGGGCCCGAGCGCCTACCGGGCCGCCGGTTTGTGCGGCGCCCTCACCGCCCTCGGCCTGGTGGTGGAGGATCGCGGGAACATCGCCCCTCCCCCCGGCGAGGCCGTCGCCCATCCCAATCCGAGCGTGACCAACCTCTCCGACTTCGCGCGCTGGACGTCGGCGCTCAGCGAGGCCGCCTATCGGGCCGGGGGCGAGGGCCTGCCGATCTTCCTCGGCGGCGATCACAGCCTCTCGGCCGGTACGATCTCGGGCATGAGCCGGCGGGCGGCCGAGGAGGGAAGCGAGTTGCACGTGCTCTGGCTCGACGCGCATCCCGATCTCCACACCCTGGAGACGACGACGAGCGGCAATCTCCACGGCGTGCCCATGGCCTATGCTCTCGGCCTCAAGGGGTTCGGCCCCTACCTGCCGCCGCCCGTGGCGCCGGTGAAACCGCGCAACGTCTGCATGATCGGCCTGCGCAGCGTCGATCCGGCGGAGCGGCGGACGATCCGCGAGGCCGGGATCACCGTGCACGACATGCGCGCCATCGACGAGTTCGGCATCGGCATCCTGCTCAAAGCCTTCCTCGAACGGGTGGCCGCCGCCGGCGGATGGCTGCATGTGAGCCTCGACGTGGATTTTCTCGATCCCGGCATCGCGCCGGGCGTCGGCACCACGGTTCCGGGCGGGGCGACCTTCCGCGAGGCGCATCTCGCCATGGAGATGCTGCACGACAGCGGCCTCGTCCGCAGCCTCGACCTCGTGGAGCTCAACCCCTTCCTCGACGAGCGCGGCCGCACCGCGATCCTGATGACGGATCTCGCCGCCAGCCTGATGGGACGCAGCGTCCTCGACCGGCCGACGCGGAGTTTTTGACCGACGGGGTTCACACCACTCCTCGGACAGGCGGAGCGCGTCCCTCTCCCCCTTGTGGGCTACTCGCTCTATCCAACCGGGGTTCGACATGAGGCGCGACGGGCTTCCTCTCCTTCCAGGAGAGGGGACCCGAGGTGCCCGCCAGATGGGTGAATATCGGCGGCCGATTTGGATCGGCGTCGCGCAGGGCGAACGAAACGGCGTTCAGAGCCGGTCGCGGGCGCCGGTCAGGAATGCGCGCAGGTCCTGCGCGGTGGGGAAGTAGATGTCGGCGTCCGTCTCCTTCCACAGCTGCTTCAGCGTCTCGTCGGAGGCTTCGAGGAGGGCGCGGTCGATAAATTGCCGCAGGCGGACGCGCTCCTCGCCGCGGAAGAGGTTGAGAACGAAATCGTACATCTCGTCGAGCGTCGGCGCGCCGCCACCGATGTCCAGCATGAACCAACGGCCGAAGGCCAGGAATTCCGGGGACGCCTGCATGTCAATCTCCGTCGTTGCGCCGGTGTGTCGGTGACATCGCTGCTCCCTGAGATCCTCCATCGCCCGTTTTGGCAATTGCACGACCGGGCGGGCTAGCGCCTCCGGTCTCGATCACGTCCGCGAAGCGCGAACAATGCGCTCAGAGCCGGTCGCGGGCGCCGGTCAGGAATGCGCGCAGATCCTGCGCGGTGGGGAAGTAGATGTCGGCTTCCGTCTTGTTCCAAAGTTGCTCCAACGTCGCGTCGGACGCCTCGCGGAGGGCACGGTCGATGAATTGCCGCAGCCGGACGCGCTCCTCGCCTTGAAAACGTCTGAGACCGAAGTCGTACATCTCCTCAAGCGTCGGCGCGATGCGATCGATGTCCTGTATGTACCAGCGTGCAAAGGTCAGAAATTCCGGGGAGGCCTGCATGTCAATCTCCGTCGTTTCGCGGATAAGCAGTATGGATGCGATATCCGCGGGGACTGCCCGGATCGTGAACGATATACATTCCGACACCGTAGGTCGTACGCAGATACGGCTCGAGCTGCCCCGCCGTATAGGCTTCCCGCCCGGTTCTGTATCCGAAGCGGGATTTTATGAATGCATCGTCCCTTTTACCGGTCGCGACGTCGTCAACCTCCGAAGCATTCTGTTCCAAGGTGCGATTGACGAGATCGTTCGCAGTCTCAATGGATTCGAAAGAACCATCTCGCCGCAAGCCGTAGGTTACAACGGGGAATGTTCGTTTGCTGGCCTGGATGCGAGCTAGCAGTTGTGCATCTGTTTTACCGACATGCTCGCGAAGCGTATGGCCGCCGCGCACCTCTTCTTCGGAGATCTCGACCGTGTACCGACGGTTGAGGTCATCCGAGACGTAGACGATCCGCGCATCGTCACCGGAATCATATCCGTCGCCCGCACCGCCGTCCGTCCATTGGCCGCCGTCCGGATGTCCGGCCGGCACGCGGGGTTGATCGGCGTGCTACGCACGGAGCGACAGACGCAACCGCTGAAACGCGACCTGAACACGGCACGACGTGATCAGCCATCTCGCCCGCAGAAGGGCCGTTGCGCTCGACGACATCGGATTCACCCCCTAGATCAAGCTATTATACCTATAAGGGAATAATAGCTTGATCTTGATCACGAAACAGGGGCGCTGAGACGCGAAACGCCGGAGCCCCTGTCGAGGCCCCGGCGTCGCGCATTGTCCGAAAGGCCGGGCGAGCGCGCCCGGCCGGCCTGCTCTCAGAGCGAGTAGTACATCGTGAATTCGACCGGATGCGGGGTCATCTCGTAGCGCATCACTTCCGTCATCTTCAGTTCGATGAAGGAGTCGATCTGGTCGTCCGAGAACACGCCGCCGGCCTTGAGGAAGGCGCGGTCGCGGTCGAGGTTGGTGAGCGCCTCACGCAGGCTGCCGCAGACGGTGGGGATCTTCTTCAGCTCGCGCGGGGGCAGGTCGTAGAGATCCTTGTCCATGGCCGGGCCCGGATCGATCTTGTTGATGATGCCGTCCAGGCCGGCCATCAGCAGGGCCGAGAAGGCGAGGTAGGGGTTCGCCATCGGGTCGGGGAAGCGGACCTCGACGCGCTTGGCCTTCGGGTTCGTCGTCCACGGAATACGACAGGAGGCCGAGCGGTTGCGGGCCGAATAGGCCAGCAGCACGGGGGCCTCGTAGCCGGGCACCAGGCGCTTGTAGGAGTTGGTGGACGGGTTGGTGAAGGCGTTCAGCGCCTTGGCGTGCTTGATGATGCCGCCGATGTACCAGAGGCATTCCTGGCTGAGATCGGCATACTTGTCGCCGGCGAAGATCGGCTTGCCGTCCTTCCAGATCGACTGGTGCACGTGCATGCCCGAGCCGTTGTCGCCGAAGACGGGCTTGGGCATGAAGGTCGCGGTCTTGCCGTAGCTCTGGGCCACGTTGTGGATCGCGTATTTGTAGATCTGCATATGGTCGGCGAGCAGGGTCAGCGTGTCGAACTTCATGCCGAGCTCGTGCTGGGCGCTCGCCACCTCGTGGTGGTGCTTCTCGACCTTGACGCCCATGGACTGCATGGCGGCCAGCATCTCGCCGCGCATGTCCTGCGCCGAATCCTGCGGCGGCACCGGGAAATAGCCGCCCTTGGTGGCGACGCGGTGGCCGAGGTTGCCGCCCTCGTAATCGGTGAAGCCGTTGGTGGGCAGTTCCACCGAATCGAGCTGGAAGCCGGTATGGTACGGGTCGGAGCCGAACTTCACGTCGTCGAACACGAAGAACTCGGCCTCGGGGCCGACATAGATCGTGTCGCCGATGCCGGTGGACTTGAGGAACGCCTCGGCGAGCTTGGCGGTGCTGCGCGGATCGCGCGAATACGGCAGGCCGGACGAGGGCTCGAGCACGTCGCAGACGATCGACATGGTGGAGGCCGAGAAGAACGGGTCCATGCAGGCGGTCGCCGGGTCGGGCATCAGCAGCATGTCGGATTCGTTGATCGCCTTCCAGCCGGCGATCGACGAGCCGTCGAACATCGTGCCTTCGGCAAAGATTTCCTCATCGACGAGGGACACGTCGAACGTGACGTGCTGCCACTTGCCCCGGGGATCGGTGAAGCGGAAATCGACGTACTTGACGTCGTTGTCCTTGATGTCCTTGAGGACCTGATCGGCGGTCTTTGCCATCCCTGTGTCTCCTTCGAGGCTCGGCCTGTTTCGGCCGTGGTTTTGCCGCACCACGCGGTGGCGTGCCGCGGATTGGGAAGGGGCGTGCGCGAAGGGACTTAGCTTCTGGTGCGGCGCGAGGCTAGAGCCGTGCGCCACCGTATCGTGACAGGTCGACGCCTTCGCACCCCGTCATGCCGTCGGATCCTTGCCGTCAGATCCTTGCCGCCCGACCATCGCCGCCGGCCGGCCGATGCCGTGCCGGGAGGACGCGTCAGATGGCGTCGGTGCCGGTCTCGCCGGTGCGGATGCGGATCGCTTCCTCGATGGTCGAGACGAAGATCTTGCCGTCGCCGATGCGTCCGGTCTGGGCCGACTTGCGGATGGCTTCCACGGCACCCTCCACCAGGGCGTCGGAGAGGACGATCTCGAGCTTCACCTTGGGCAGGAAGTCGACCACGTATTCGGCGCCGCGATAGAGCTCGGTATGGCCCTTCTGCCGGCCGAACCCCTTGGCTTCGATCACGGTGATGCCCTGAAGGCCAACCTCTTGAAGGGCCTCCTTCACCTCGTCCAGCTTGAATGGCTTGATGATCGCTTCGATCTTCTTCATGCCGAACGGGCCTGACCTGAATGCTGCTCCGGGTCCTTTTCCTACCATCGCGGCTCGGCCTTCGCCACGCCGTTTTCCCGGAGACGGGTGTTAAATTGCCTATTCGGTAGGCATTGAATGCAAATCGTTTCAGCCACGACCGCTTTGCGCCTGAAATAGCGGCGCGGCATGAGCGGTGCGCAGGCATGGTCACACGAGACAAGGCGAAAGTTCGCAATGCCGTCACACCGTCTCATCACCGTCGACGCGATGCGCAGGATGGATGCCGCCGCCATAGCGGCGGGCGTTCCGGGAATCGAGCTGATGCGCCGGGCGGGCGCCGCCGTGGCCGCCAGGGCCGCCGCGATGGTGGCCGCGCCCTCCCGCATCCTCGTCCTCTGCGGACCCGGCAATAACGGTGGGGACGGTCTCGTCGCCGCCCGTCTCCTCGAACGGAACGGCTACGCGGTCGACCTCGTCTGCACCGTGCCGGTGGACAGCCTGACGGGTGATGCCGCCCTGGCGGCGGCGGAATGGCAGGGGGTGGTGCTCACCGAGGCCGATCCGGCGGGCGCCGCCCTCGTCATCGACGCCCTGTTCGGGGCGGGCCTGTCCCACGACCTCGACGGCGCGGCGAAGACCCTGGTCGAGCGGGTCGCCGCCACAGACGTCCCGGTCCTCGCCGTCGATATTCCGAGCGGGATCGACGGCGATACGGGCGCTTTGCGCGGGGTGGCGCTCAGGGCGCGCGAGACGGTCACCTTCGTCGCGCTCAAGCCCGGCCACCTGCTGCAGCCGGGCCGCGACCATTGCGGCCAACTCCATGTGGCCGATATCGGCATCGGCGATCCCGCCCTCGAACAGGGGCTGGCCGGCACGCCGAGGGTCTGGCGCAACGGACCCGATCTCTGGGGGCACGACTTCCCGAGGCTCGACGCCGTCAGCCACAAATACACCAGGGGGCATGTGCTGGCCCTGTCCGGTCCCGCCTTCAAGACGGGGGCGATCCGCCTCGCCGCGCGGGCGGCGTTGCGGGTCGGGGCCGGCCTCGTCACCATCGCCTCCCCCACCGCCGCGATGCCCGAGAACGCCGCGCATCTCACCGCGATCATGCTGACCCCGTGCGAGACCGCCGACGACCTCGACGATCTCCTCGTGGACGAGCGCCTCAACGTCATCCTCGCCGGCCCCGGCCTGGGGAGCGGCGAGGCGACCCGCGAGCGCATTGCCGTGGCGGCAGGCGTCGGGCGAAGCCTCGTCCTCGATGCCGACGCGCTCACGAGCTTCAAGGGGCAGGTCGATCAACTCGCCGGCCTCATCGCGGATGGCGGGGGCCAAGCGGTGCTGACCCCGCATGCCGGGGAGTTCGGCCGCCTCTTTGCGGTCACGGACGCCGTCGATCCGAAGGCGAGCAAGCTCGAACGGGCGCAGAGGGCGGCCTCCCTCGCTGGGGCGGTGGTGGTGCTGAAGGGCGCCGATACCATCGTCGCCGCGCCCGACGGACGCGCCGCCATCAACGACCACGCCACGCCCTATCTCGGCACCGCCGGCTCCGGCGACGTCCTCGCCGGCCTCGTCGCCGGCCTGCTGGCGCAGGGCATGCCGCCCTTCGAGGCCGCCTGCGCGGCGGTCTGGCTCCACGGCGATGCCGGGCTGCGGCACGGGCCGGGCCTCATCGCCGAGGATCTGCCGGAGATGATGCCGAAGGTGCTCGCCGGCCTGCTGTGACGGCGGAGCGACTTGGCAAGGGGGGCGATCCCGCTCGTCCGGATCGACGACCCCCTTTGTCCCTCTGCGGACGGACCGCTCGGGGGCGAAAGGGCTTTATCAATGAATCTAAAATAAATAGGGCGGGGGCGCAGCTCTTACCCTTTGGAAATGCCGCATGTCGACCTTTTATTTTACGTATAATGGCGATTATAATCCTCTAGATAAAGTAGATATACTGCAGGATGGGTCTTCCGCGACGGATGGACCAAGCGGCGTTCATGCTTTTGGACCCGAAGATGGATTCAACTTCATCTTCAATAATACTTCTAACCTTGTTAGCGGTGGAAATTTATTTATCGATGCTAACAGAATGAGTGGAGATAGCGTTGGATACGTGATGGGCGGGACCGAATACTCTGTCTCGGCCGATATGTCCGACAACACGGCGTCGGTCTATCTGGAGGGCGGTGATTTCGGCGATATCCTGCGGGCAGGCTCCGACGCCGACACCCTGAAGGGAGGAAATGGCAACGACGTGCTGGAAGGCGGCGCGGGCGCCGATACGATCCGAGGCGGCCTGGGTATCGATACGGCGAGCTACGAGCATGCCACCGGCAGGGTCTACGCCAGCCTGGAAGCGCAGATGGGTTATGAAGGCGATGCCAGCCAGGACACACTCATCGACATCGAAAACCTGACCGGGAGTACCTTCGACGATTCGCTGGTCGGAGACGACAACGACAACACCCTTCGCGGCAATGGCGGCGAGGACGACATCGCCGGTCGGGGTGGTGACGACCGGATCGTCCTGTCTTCGACGCCCCTCTCCATCAGCGGTGGCGACGACAAGGACGTGCTCATCGTAACGGGGGGCGGCACCGTCAGTCTCATCGAGAGAACGTTCTCCGGCATCGAGACCGTGTATGTCCGCAACGACACCCATCTCGATATGACCAACGTGCTGGCCGGGAGCAAAATCGTCTCGCAATCGACGTCGGGCCACGCCGTCGAGATCGTCGGCACGTCGGGCAACGACACGATCAAGGGCGGCAAGGGTGGTGACACGATCGACGGCGGCCTAGGCAACGACACGATCAGGGCCGGCACGGGTGGGGACACGATCGACGGTGGTATCGGCAGCGATAAGCTCTTCGCGGGCACGGGTGCCGACAGCTTCCGGTTCCAGGCCGGCTTCGGCCGCGACAACCTCTACGGCCTGGACCTGAACGCCGATCACATCGTGGTCGACATCGCCGGTGTCGATGCCACCGATATCCTGCTTCGCCCCATGAGCGGCGGTCGCCATACGCTGGTGACGTTCGAGGGCGTGGAGGCCGGCAACAAGATCATCCTGCACGACATGAACGTCGACGATGTCCGTGACGTTCAGAGCGAGCTGTTCCTGTTCGGCGCCTGAGGGGCTGTGGATTGGAAGTCTCGGCGCGCAGCCGCTCATCCCAGCAGACCACCTCCGGATGAGGTGACGTCTTGGGGAAACTACTCGGACAGGCTCCGAGCAGGTCGGCGGAGGCCGTAAAAGGCGGCCCTTCGTCCCTCAGGTCACCTCGAAGCTCGTCCACAGCCCGGTGTCGAACCGCTCCAGCACCGTGGAGCCGATGACCCAGCGGCCCGGATTGTCCGCCTTGAAGGCGATCCGGGCCGTGCGTCCCTCGAGCAGCTGGAACGTGTCGAGCCAATAGGGCTCCCAGCCGTCGTCCAGGGGGTGAAGCAGCCGGAAGGCGTGGCCGTGAAGGTGCAGGGCCTGCGGGAAGGCGGTGTCGTTCCGGATGGCGAGCACCACCACCTGGCCGCGCTTCACCGTGAAGGAGGGAGCCACGCCGGAGGCGCCCGTGATGCCGTTGATGGCCCAGACCCGGTTCGGGTCACCCGAATAGGCCGGTTCGGCGTTGGGCTTGTCCTTGTCGAGCTTGGCGCCGCCGGTGATCGCGATGTCGCGGCGGACGGCGTTCTGCAGCTTGACCTCGGCGGGCAGGAGCTTGTTCTCGCCCACCGGCGCGATCGGCGCACGCTTCTCCGTCACCGGCTGGCCCTTGGCGGTGAGGGTCGCCAGGACGAGGCCGTTGCCCACCAGGGCATTGACGGTGACGCTGGCGCCGGCCTCCGCCGGCATGTCGAGCATCAGGTCGTAGCGGGTGCCGGGGGGGAAGGGCAGCGTCGCGCGCAGGGGCTCGAACGTGTCGGTGGGCTGGCCGTCCACCGCCACCACGTAGACCTTGGCGCCCTCGAACCGGATGCGGGTTCCGCGCGCGTTGCAGACATTGCCGAGCCGCAGGCGGATGCGCGATCCCGGACGGGCCTCGATCGCCTCGGGGACCGGCTTGCCGTTGATGGTGACGAGGTTGCCGAGGCGCCCGGAGGCCGCGGCGAAGGCGGCCTGCCCGAACGGCATCAGCGCACCGTTCTCCTCCAGCCGCCAATCCTGCATCAGCAGCGCGAGGTCCTGGTCGAGGGAGGGCGGCGCGGTCTCCTCGACGATCAATGCACCGGCGAGGCCCCGCCCCGAGGGTTCGCTCGAACCGCCCACGACGAGGGGCCGGATCAGGAACGTGCCCGCATCCGGCGGGACGAAGGAGTAGGTGAAGTCCGCCCCCGGAGCGATGGGCGGCTGGGTCACGCCGCCGACGCCGTCCATGGCGTTCTGGTTGCGGACCCCGTGCCAGTGGAGGGAGAGCGGCTTGTCCGTCTTGTTCTCGACGCGCAGGCGGACGGTCTCGCCGAGCTTCGCCCGGATGACGGGGAGGCTCGCCTTGCCGTCGAAGGTCCAGACCGGCGTCTCGGCGGCGGGCTCGGGCTTCAGGCGGTTCGCCCCCGGCCCGGCGACGAGCGCGCGCGGCTCTGCTAACGGTTCCATCGGCTTTGCCGGTGCGGGCGCCGGCTTGGGTGCGGCTTTCCCCGGCCCCGTCTGCGCCTCCGCGACCGTGATGAAAGCCGGTCCGGCAAGGCCGAGGGCCGCCGCCCGGCCGATCAGGGAACGGCGGGACAGGCCGCCGGTCTCCGAGGGGGAACGGCCATTCTTCGGGTCGGAACTCGGCATGTCACCTCGGACGGAAGTCGATGGACGGGCGGTCGCATCCGCCCCGCCGGCATGCTTGTAGACGGCGCTCCCGCGCGGCGCCAACCGCCGCCGCGCGCCCGATGGACGACGTCTTATTTTTTTGCTGCGGACTTGCGCGCGCATGCTATAGGACCGCGCTCTGGCGGCTGAAAAGGCGCGCCGGGCGTTGGCGCTTGCGGGCGTGGCGGAACTGGTAGACGCGCTGGATTTAGGTTCCAGTGTCGCAAGACGTGGGGGTTCGAGCCCCTCCGCCCGCACCAGCCTCCGCCGTCGGGAACGGATTGGCTCACAGCGATGGCCGGCCCGCTCTGCCGCTCGGAGTCGGCCTCCGGTCGGGCGCGCTTCGTCAAACGCCGCCTGTGGTGTCACGCCCTGACGGCGGTGCCACGCGAGAATTTTTGACCGATCACACGGACGACAGCGGGAAGACGACGATGCAGGTGACCGAGACACTCTCCCAGGGTCTGAAGCGCGAGTTCCAGGTGCTTCTGGCCGCCAAGGAGCTCGAAGAGCGCCTGACGACCGAGCTGTCCACCCTCAAGGACAAGGCCCAGATCAAGGGCTTCCGCCCCGGCAAGGTGCCGGTGGCCCATCTGCGCAAGCTCTACGGCCGCTCGGTGATGGCCGACGTGCTGCAGAACGCGGTCAACGAGGCCAACCAGAAGATCGTCACCGACAACAACCTGAAGCTCGCCCTCGAGCCGAAGATCGAATTCCCCGGCGAGGCCTCGATCGTCGACCGGGCGCTCGAAGCCAAGGACGACGTGTCCTTCAACGTCGCCCTCGAAGTGCTGCCGAGCTTCGAGCTCGCCGACCTGTCCGACGTCACCCTGACGAAGCAGGTGGCCAAGCCCAGCGACGAGGAAGTCGACGAGGCCATCACCCGCATGGCCTCCTCCAACCGCGCCTTCACCCCGAAGGACGAGGGCGCCGAGGCCGCCACCGGCGACCGCGTCACCATCGACTTCGTCGGCAAGATCGACGGCGTCGAGTTCGACGGTGGCAAGGGCGAGGGTGTCGATCTGGAACTCGGCTCGGGCTCGTTCATCCCCGGCTTCGAGGACCAGCTGGTCGGCGCCAAGGTCGGCCAGTCCCTGGTCGTGAAGTCCACGTTCCCCGAGGCCTACGGTGCCGAGCATCTCGCCGGAAAGGACGCCGAGTTCGACGTGACCGTCACGGCGATCCAGGCTCCGGGCGAGACCAAGATCGACGACGAGCTCGCCAAGGGCTTCGGCATGGAATCGCTGGAGAAGCTGAAGGAGGCCGTCGCCGGCGCCCTCGGCGGCGATTTCGAGGCCCAGTCGCGCCGCAAGCTCAAGAAGGAGCTCCTCGACGCGCTGGACGGCAAATACGCCTTCGAACTGCCCCCGAGCCTCGTCCACCAGGAATTCGCCGCCGTCTGGGCCCAGGTCGAGCAGGATCTGAAGACCCGCGGCAAGACCTTCGAGGACGAGGGAACCACCGAGGAAAAGGCCACGGCCGAGTACCGCAAGATCGCCGAGCGGCGCGTCCGTCTCGGCTTGGTGCTTGCGCAGGTGGGCGAGACCGCCGATATCAAGGTCAGCGACGACGAGGTGAACCAGGCCCTGATCGCCCGTGTCCGGCAGTATCCCGGGCAGGAGCAGCAGGTCTGGGACTTCTACCGGAAGAACGCACAGGCCCTGGCCGAGCTTCGCGCACCCCTGTTCGAGGAGAAGGTCGTCGACCATGTCCTCGCTCAGGTGAAGCTGGTCGAAGAGCCCGTCTCGAAGGATGCTTTGTTCGCCGATGAGGATGCCGATGCGGCCAGCGCCGAATCGACCGAGTCGAAGGCGGACGAATCCCAGGCTCCTTCGGGCGACGATCTGCCGGCCGTCGCCAAGGTCGATTGAGCTCGAGGCTCCCAAAAGGGCGGCGGGCTTGGATGTAAAGGCGGCGTTCACCGCCGCCGTAGTTCGCTGACACGTCCGGCCCGCGCCCTGATTCGCGCGGCCGGACCCCTTGAAGCCTGGGGCACGAGAATGATGAGAGATCCGGTCGACTATTATAACAGCGCACTCGTTCCCATGGTGGTCGAGCAGTCGAGCCGCGGCGAGCGCGCGTTCGACATCTATTCCCGCCTGCTGCGTGAGCGGATCATCTTCCTCACCGGCCCGGTCGAGGATTACGGCGCCTCGCTGATCGTGGCGCAGCTGCTGTTCCTCGAAGCCGAGAACCCGAAGAAGGAAATTTCCTTCTACATCAACTCGCCCGGTGGCGTGGTGACCTCGGGCCTGTCGATCTACGACACGATGCAGTTCATCCGCTGCCCGGTGACGACCCTCTGCGTCGGCCAGGCCGCCTCGATGGGATCGCTGCTGCTCACCGCCGGCGAGCCCGGCCATCGCTTCGCGCTGCCGAACGCCCGCATCATGGTCCACCAGCCCTCCGGCGGGTTCCAGGGCCAGGCGACGGACATCCTGATCCATGCCCGCGAGATCGAAGCGCTGAAGAAGCGCCTCAACGAGATCTACGTGAAGCATACCGGGCGCGACTACGACACCATCGTCCAGGCGCTCGAGCGCGACAATTTCATGACCGCCGACGCGGCCAA
Source organism: Methylobacterium sp. WL19 (assembly GCF_008040005.1). NCBI lineage: Bacteria > Pseudomonadati > Pseudomonadota > Alphaproteobacteria > Hyphomicrobiales > Methylobacteriaceae > Methylobacterium > Methylobacterium sp. WL19. The sequence goes on along the minus strand of NZ_VRVC01000007.1, from coordinate 39,669 downwards.
GGAATTCGGCCTGATCGACGAAGTGATCCAGAAGCGTCCCGAGCCGGCCGCCGCCTGATTTCGACCGCGCCGTGGCCGCCTGGCGGCCCCGGCGCGTCCTTTAGAGGCGGGCCGCGCGTGCGGCTTTGCCTTGATCCCGTCGCGGCAGCATGCTTGCATCGCGAGTCTGACCTACCGGCAGAAAGCGCGCAGGTGACTGTTTCTTTAGGCGGGCGCCCTTAGATCTTAAAAGATGCGCGTGCGCCCCGGGGCTGGCGTCGCACCCGCGAACGGAGACCGACATGAGCAAGACTGGCGGCAACGACTCGAAGAGCACGCTGTACTGCTCGTTTTGCGGCAAGAGCCAGCACGAGGTCCGCAAGCTGATCGCGGGCCCGACGGTGTTCATCTGCGACGAGTGTGTCGAACTGTGCATGGACATCATCCGCGAGGAATCGAAGTCCTCCCTGGTGAAATCGCGTGACGGCGTGCCCACGCCGAAGGAGATCCGCCGCGTTCTGGACGATTACGTTATCGGCCAGGATTTCGCGAAGAAGGTTCTCTCCGTCGCGGTCCACAACCATTACAAGCGCCTCGCCCACGCCTCGAAGCACAACGACGTCGAGCTGGCGAAGTCCAACATCATGCTGATCGGGCCGACCGGTTCGGGCAAGACCCTGCTCGCGCAGACCCTGGCCCGCATCCTCGACGTGCCCTTCACCATGGCCGACGCGACGACGCTGACCGAGGCCGGCTATGTCGGCGAGGACGTCGAGAACATCATCCTCAAGCTGCTCCAGGCCTCCGACTACAACGTCGAGCGGGCGCAGCGCGGCATCGTCTACATCGACGAGATCGACAAGATCTCTCGCAAGTCCGACAACCCGTCGATCACCCGCGACGTGTCGGGCGAAGGCGTGCAGCAGGCCCTCCTCAAGATCATGGAAGGCACCGTCGCCTCCGTGCCTCCGCAGGGCGGCCGCAAGCACCCGCAGCAGGAATTCCTGCAGGTCGACACCACCAACATCCTCTTCATCTGCGGCGGCGCCTTCGCCGGCCTGGAGCGGATCATCTCGGCGCGCGGCAAGGGCACCTCGATCGGCTTCGGCGCCACCGTCCAGGCTCCGGACGACCGCCGCACCGGCGAGATCTTCCGCAATGTCGAGCCCGAGGACCTGTTGAAGTTCGGCCTGATCCCGGAATTCGTCGGCCGTCTGCCCGTGCTGGCGACGCTGGAGGACCTCGACGAGACCGCGCTCAAGCGCATCCTGCAGGAGCCCAAGAACGCGCTCGTCAAGCAGTACCAGCGCCTGTTCGAGATGGAGAATGTCGACCTCACCTTCCAGGACGAGGCGCTCTCCATGGTGGCCCGCAAGGCCATCGAGCGGAAGACCGGCGCCCGTGGTCTGCGCTCGATCCTCGAGACCATCCTGCTCGAGACGATGTACGACCTGCCCGGCCTCGAATCCGTGGAGCAGGTGGTGATCGGTCCGGAAGTGGTGGAGGGCAAGTCGCGCCCCCTCTACATCCACGGCGACCGCAACAAGGACGTTCCGGCGAGCGTCAGCGCCTGAGGGTGCGACTCGGCGGCCGAGGTTAGCCGCCGAAACGGTCCGGGGAGAATTCTTGAAAAAGTCCTCCCCGGCTTCCATCTGAATTGTCAGACGCGACGGCCGCACGCTCACCTTCTGAGGTGCGGTGTCCGCCTCCAGCCTCACAGTTCAACGATGTCCCCGACCCCGCGATGCGGCCTGGTCGGCCCGTGGCAGGATGCTTGCTCATTTCGAGGAGCTAGAGCCCGGAGTCCATCAAGAGGAAGTCCGACATGTCCCAATCGAAATCTCGCCAGCCGGTCGTTCCGGGTTCGACGGGCTCCTACGCCGTTCTGCCCTTGCGCGACATCGTCGTCTTCCCGCACATGATCGTGCCGCTCTTCGTCGGCCGCGAGAAGTCGATCCGCGCCCTCGAAGAGGCCGTCCGCACCGACCGCCACATCCTGCTGGCCACCCAGATCAATGCCAGCGACGACGATCCGTCCACCGATGCGATCTACAAGATCGGCACGCTGGCCAGCGTCCTGCAACTGCTGAAGCTGCCCGACGGCACCGTGAAGGTGCTCGTCGAAGGCGCGGGTCGCGCCAGGATCACGAACTTCAACAAATCGGATTCGTTCTACGAGGCCGAGGTCGAGACGCTCACCGACGAGCTCGGAGACCCCGTCGAGGCCGAGGCGCTCGCCCGCTCGGTCATCTCCGAGTTCGAGAACTACGTGAAGCTCAACAAGAAGATCTCGCCCGAGGTCGTCTCCGCTGTCACCCAGATCGACGAGCCCTCGAAGCTCGCCGATACCGTCGGCTCGCATCTCGCGGTCAAGATCGCCGACAAGCAGGCGATCCTCGAAATCCCCACGGTGGCCGAGCGCCTCGAGCGCGTCCTGTCGCTGATGGAGAGCGAGATCTCCGTGCTCCAAGTGGAAAAGCGCATCCGGACCCGCGTGAAGCGGCAGATGGAGAAGACCCAGCGCGAGTACTACCTCAACGAGCAGATGAAGGCGATCCAGAAGGAACTGGGCGATTCCGAGGACGGCAAGGACGAGCTCGCCGAAATCGAGGAGAAGATCGAGAAGACCAAGTTCTCGAAGGAGGCCCGTGAGAAGGCGACGGCCGAGTTGAAGAAGCTCCGCCAGATGTCGCCGATGTCGGCCGAGGCCACCGTCGTGCGCAACTACCTCGACTGGATGCTCGGCATCCCGTGGTCGAAGCGGTCGCGGATCAAGAAGGATCTGCTGGGCGCCCAGACCATGCTCGACCAGGACCATTTCGGTCTTGAGAAGGTCAAGGAGCGCATCGTCGAGTATCTCGCCGTGCAGCAGCGCGCCAACAAGCTCACCGGCCCGATCCTGTGCCTTGTCGGACCTCCCGGCGTCGGCAAGACTTCGCTCGGCAAGTCCATCGCCAAGGCGACCGGCCGCGAATTCGTGCGGATGTCGCTGGGCGGCGTGCGTGACGAGGCCGAGATCCGCGGTCACCGTCGGACCTATATCGGTTCGATGCCCGGCAAGATCGTCCAGTCGATGCGCAAGGCCAAGACCTCGAACCCGCTCATCTTGCTCGACGAGATCGACAAGATGGGCCAGGATTTCCGCGGCGATCCGTCCGCGGCGCTCCTCGAGGTGCTCGACCCGGAGCAGAACGGCACGTTCAACGATCACTACCTCGAGGTCGATTACGACCTCTCGGACGTGATGTTCGTGACCACGGCGAACACGCTCAACATCCCTGCGCCCCTGATGGACCGCATGGAGGTGATCCGTATCGCCGGCTACACCGAGGAAGAGAAACTTCAGATCGCGCGCAAGCACCTCATCCCGGGGGCGGTGAAGAAGCACGGCCTCACGGTCAAGGAATGGGAGATCGACGATTCGGGCGTTCTCATGCTCATCCGCCGTTACACGCGGGAAGCGGGCGTGCGTAACCTGGAGCGCGAGATCTCGAACCTGATCCGTAAGGCGGTGAAGGAGATCCTCATCACCAAGGTGAAGGCCGTCGCCGTCACCGAGGAGAACCTGCCGAATTTCCTCGGTGCGCCGAAGTTCCGCTACGGCGAGATCGACGAGGAGGATCAGGTCGGTGTGGTGACGGGGCTCGCCTGGACCGAGGTCGGCGGCGAGTTGCTGACGATCGAAGGCGTCATGATGCCCGGCAAGGGCAAGATGACGGTCACGGGCAACCTGCGTGACGTGATGAAGGAGTCGATCTCGGCTGCGGCAAGCTATGTCCGCTCCCGGGCCGTCGACTTCGGCATCGAGCCTCCGCTGTTCGAGCGTCGCGACATCCACGTCCACGTTCCCGAAGGGGCGACCCCGAAGGACGGTCCGTCTGCCGGTATCGGCATGGCCACCGCCATCATCTCCACCCTCACCGGCATCCCGGTGAGGAAGGATGTGGCGATGACCGGAGAGGTCACCCTGCGTGGCCGCATCCTGCCCATCGGCGGCCTCAAGGAGAAGTTGCTCGCGGCTCTGCGCGGCGGGATCAAGACCGTCCTCATCCCCGAGGAAAACGCCAAGGACATCGCCGAGGTGCCCGACAGCGTGAAGAACGGGATGGAGATCATCCCGGTCTCGCGGATGGATCAGGTGCTGAAGCACGCCCTCGTGCGGCAGCCGGTGCCGATCGAGTGGGAGGAGCCCCTCCCCTCGCCGCGCCGTCCCGTCGTCGGCGAGGACGAGCCCGCCACCGTGATCGCCCATTAGGCGATAGGGTGCTTTGAAAATGGAAAGGCCCCGGAGTACGCTCCGGGGCCTTTTCTTTGTGGCCCGCTGAGGGTTGCCATCCCGACGATGCTTGGATTAACGATGCGGCGCGCATCGGGCGGTTAGCTCAGTTGGTAGAGCGTCTCCTTTACACGGAGAGGGTCGGCGGTTCGAGCCCGTCACCGCCCACCACGCCTCTTCCCGTTCCCTTGCCCCTCCCCGGCTACAGAGACCAGCGATGACCGCGCGCGGCTTCCCCACACCCTGGCTCGTCGTCGAGAAGGTCGAGAGTTTCTGTATCGAGGATGCGGACGGGGCCGCCGTGGCCTGGACCTACTTTTCCGACGAGGCGGAGAAGCGGGAGGCGACCGGCCTCATGACCCGCGAGGAGGCTTTGCGGATCGCCAGGGCCATCGCGATGATCCCCGAGATGCGCACGATCATCCGCAGCATCCAGGACGGGTTGACCGAGTCGGATCAGCTCACGGATTGAGCCGCGCTGCGAGGACGGATGCGCTTCAGTTTCCTGCGAGGACCAGGGCCCAGAAGCGCTTGTAGCGCGTACCCGGCGCATCGACGCGGGCGATGCCGATCCGCTTCAGCTGAGGCATCAGCATGTTCTTGTTGTGCTCGGACGAATTTTTCCAGCGAGCGAGCACCTCGTCGAAGGTGTTGGAGCCGGCGCTGAGGTTCTCGGCCGCGAAGGAGCGGCCGAATCCCGCCCGCGCCATGCGCGACTCGAAGGTGCCGCCGATCTCGTGGCTGAGCCTGCCGGCCTTGGCATTGGATTCCGCCTGGTAGGAGGCCGCCCTGATCAGGCTGGAATCCAGCACCACCGGGCCGAGGCCGTGCGACGCCCTGTAGCGGGAGATCGCCGCGGCGGCGGCACCCTCGTCCAGGATCACCGGGCTGGTGAGGTTGTCGGCCTCGGGCAGGATCGTCGGCCCGCCGCAGCCGCCGAGCGTCAGTAGGCTCCCCACGAGGACGACGGCGCATAGCCGCGACAGAATGGGAGACATGGAAAAGGGGATCATCGCTCGGTGCCGGTTCGCTGCGCTGCGGTGTCGTCGGCTCCGCCATCCCGGTCCGATGGGGCGAAATCGCGGCGGCGGGACGAACCGGGTCGTTGGACGGGCGGGTGTATCCGATCCGCCACGCGTGGTGTTTGTGCGGATGGATTCAGGCGAAGCTCGAACCCCGCGCCGATCCCGTCAGATCCGCGTTCCGAGCTCCCGGGGCGGCGAACCGCAGCGCCACGCTGTGATACGGTAGTCGGGATGGGTGTCGATCCACCGCGCCAACTGCGGCTGTGCCACGCGGATGCAGCCCCTCGCATCGGCGACATCGAGCGGCAGCCGCTTCGATTCGCAGGTTTCCGGCGCATTCGCCATGCAGGCGGTGAAATACAGGAAGAAGAAGCCTGCCATGGTTCGGACAGCCCATTTCGCGAGTTGCGCTCGGGAAAAGGCTAGGGCGCGAACGTCCCGTGTCGAGTGTATCCCCGGCGCGACCCGTATCGAGGCTGCACGTTCGGTGATTTGGGTTGTGTGAATGGCGCGGGCGACGGGACTCGAACCCGCGACCTCCGGCGTGACAGGCCGGCACTCTAACCAACTGAGCTACGCCCGCGTATCTGGGTAGCTTGGCATTCGGATCGTCCCACATGATGCGGGTCGATGATGGACGTGGCGCGGGCGACGGGACTCGAACCCGCGACCTCCGGCGTGACAGGCCGGCACTCTAACCAACTGAGCTACGCCCGCACGGCGTCCCGCCCCGTTTCCGGCGGTGTCGGGGGTCTAGTTTCCGCACCCCGGCCTGTCAAGCAACCGGACGCCGCATTTCCATGGAAAATCCGGTCACCGTCGTTTCGAGACGGGATCGTGCGGACGGGGAGACGGCTCGACGAGCACGGCCGCCATTGAAACCACGTCTCTTTTCTGTCATACGCCCCCTCGCGTTGAACCGCCCGGCCGATAGGGCTGCCGTGGCGGTTCGTGCTGCTCCATCAGAAGCATCAACCGAGCGCACGCCTTCGACCTGTCCCAGGGTCGGAGGGCATGCGCGTTCAGGAGAGCCAAATGCCCAAGCTGAAAACCAAGTCGGGCGCGAAGAAGCGCTTCAAGATCACCGGCACCGGCAAGGTTATGTATGCCCAAGCCGGCAAGCGCCACGGAATGATCAAGCGGACGACGAAGCAGATCCGCAACCTGCGCGGCACCACCACCCTGTTCGAGGGCGATGCTGCCAACGTGAAGAAGTATTTCCTGCCCAACAGCCGGTAATCCTTCGCCGCAGCCGATACTGTTTTCGTAATCCAGGAGAGAACCCATGGCCCGCGTCAAGCGCGGCGTGACCAGTCACGCAAAGCACAAGAAAGTCCTCAAGGCCGCCCGTGGCTATTACGGCCGGCGCAAGAATACGATCCGGATCGCCAAGCAGGCGGTCGAGAAGGGCATGCAGTATGCCTACCGCGATCGTAAGAACAAGAAGCGCACGTTCCGCGCTCTCTGGATCCAGCGCCTCAACGCCGCTGTCCGCGAGCACGGCCTGACCTATTCGCGCTTCATCAACGGTCTCGCGAAGTCCGGCATCGAGGTGGACCGCAAGGCCCTGTCCGAGCTCGCCATTCACGAGCCGGCCAGCTTCGCGGTGGTGGTGGAGAAGGCCAAGGCCGCTCTCCCGGACCTCGCCAAGGCTGCCTGATCCGTAAGGCTGCCTGAGGCGCGTTCACACGCCCTCTCATTCGTCGATGCGAAAGGCGCGGACCGAAAGGTGCCGCGCCTTCGTTTTTCGCAAAGGATCGTCGGCAGGCGCGCTTGCATTGGCGGCGCTTACCCGCAAAACCGCTCGCGGGGGCCGCACACGATCCGAAGGCCAGATGCCAACCGGTGGTTTGAACCGATGACCGATCTCGAAACCCTCGAAGGCGATCTGCTCGGACAGGTCGGGAGCGCGTCCGACGAGGCCTCCCTCGATGCCGTGCGCGTCGCGGCGCTCGGTAAGAAGGGCTCGATCTCCGACCTGCTGAAGACCCTCGGCAGCATGACGCCGGACGAGCGCAAGGAGCGCGGTCCGCTCATCAACGGCCTGCGCGACAGGGTCCAGGGCGCCATCGCCACGCGGCGCGAGGCACTGGCCGAAGCAGCCCTCGAAGCCCGCCTCGCGGCGGAGCGGATCGACGTGACCCTGCCGGTGCGCGAGGCGCCGGAAGCGCGCGGGCGCATCCATCCGATCAGCCAGGTCATGGACGAGATCACCGCGATCTTCGCCGATATGGGCTTCTCAGTGGCCGAAGGCCCGGACATCGAGACCGACGATTACAACTTCACCGCCCTCAACTTCCCGCCCGGCCATCCGGCGCGCGAGATGCACGACACGTTCTTCCTGGCGCCCGACCGCAACGGCCAGCGCAAGGTGCTGCGCACCCATACGTCTCCGGTCCAGATCCGCACCATGCGGTCCCAGGAGCCGCCGATCCGCGTGATCTGCCCCGGCCGCACCTATCGCCACGATTCCGACCAGACCCACACCCCGATGTTCCATCAGGTCGAGGGGCTGGTGATCGACAAGAGCGCCACCATCGCCAACCTGAAATGGGTGCTGGAGGAGTTCTGCCGCACCTTCTTCGAGGTCGATGCGGTGAAGATGCGGTTCCGGCCGTCCTTCTTCCCCTTCACCGAGCCGTCGGCGGAGGTCGATATCCAGTGTTCGCGCAAAGGCGGCGAGATCCGCTTCGGCGAGGGCACCGACTGGCTCGAAATTCTCGGCTGCGGCATGGTCCATCCGAACGTGCTCAGGAATTGCGGCTACGACCCGGATTTCGTCCAGGGCTTCGCCTTCGGCATGGGCATCGACCGGATCGCGATGCTGAAATACGGCACGCCCGACCTGCGCCCGTTCTTCGAGGCGGATGTGCGATGGCTGGAGCATTACGGCTTCCGCCCGTTGGACATCCCGAGCTTGGTGGCCGGGCTGACGAGTTGATGGGCATGGAGCGATCGATGACCGATCAGGAGATTACCAGACTGGTGTCCGAGGTTCTGCGCGAGCAGGTTCCCGAGGCCGGGTTCCTGGGGGCCGAAGCCGTCTCCAGTTCGGATTTTGACGGAGATCCGGTCATCAAGATCGTCGCTCGTTATCAACGTCGGCCAGATACGAAGCCCGATCCGCTGCTGAATGCCAGCCATATCTTGAGGTCTGCTCTCATCAGCCGAGGAGAGGATCGCTTCATCTTGTTGAAGAACGATGTCGCCAGCGAAAAGCAGACTGAGAGCGATATAGACTGATCCATGGCGTCGATGGTCGATCTCATGTTGGATCAGGCGGAAGCTCTGGTCGAACAGAACCCCCGTAGCGGTGCGGCGAAGCGGCGGGCCGTTAGCTCGGCCTACTATGCGGCTTTCCATGCCCTCATGTGGCTTTGTGCTTCCGAGATGCTGCCCGGCGGCGATACCAACTCCGCTGATTTCGAACGCGTCTATCGCGGCATCGATCATGGCCCGATGAAGAATGCATTCCAGACGAATGGCCCGTTGAAGCAGACGATCGCTCTACGGGACATCGGAACCGACCTGATCCAGCTTCAGGAGGCGCGCATGATTGCGGATTATTCGCCTCCCCGGAGCAACCTGTTCGAACTGGCCGCGGTCAAGGAACATCTTGATCGGGCAAGAAGTGTCGTCTCGCGCTTAGAGGGTTTGACCGGCCCAGACCGTCAGACCCTAGCCGTTCACCTCCTCTTCCAGGCGAGAAGAAAATGAAATTCACCCTCTCCTGGCTCAAGGAGCACCTCGACACCGACTCGTCTCTGGAGAACATCTCCGAGACGCTGACTCGGATCGGCCTCGAAGTCGAAGGCATCGAGGACAAGGCGGCGGCGCTCGCGCCTTTTGTCATCGCCCATGTGCTCACGGCCGAACAGCACCCCAATGCCGACCGTTTGCGTGTCTGCACCGTGGATGCCGGCGACGGGCAGCCCGTGCAGGTGGTCTGCGGAGCGCCGAATGCGCGCGCCGGGATGAAGACGGTGTTCGCGCCCCCCGGCACCTACGTGCCCGGTCTCGACAAGACCTTGGCGGTCGGCAACATCCGGGGCGTCGAGAGCCTCGGCATGCTATGCTCGGGCGCCGAACTCGGCCTCGGCGAGGAATCCAGCGGCATCCTCGACCTGCCGGCGGACGCCCCGACCGGCCAGACCTACGCGCTCTATGCCGGGCTCGACGATCCGGTCATCGAGATCAACCTCACCCCGAACCGCCCGGATTGTACCTCGATCCACGGCATCGCCCGCGATCTTTCGGCTGCCGGCATCGGCGTGTTGAAGCGCGAGCCGATGCCGCCTGTGCGGGGCGAGGGCGAGTGCCCCGTGCCGGTCGCCCTCGATTTCGAGCCCCTCGATAAGGGATTGTGCCCGTATTTCGCCCTGCGCCTCGTGCGCGGCGTGAAGAACGGCCCCTCCCCCGATTGGATGCAGGCCCGCCTGCGCGCCATCGGCCTCCGCCCGATCAACGCACTCGTGGACATCACCAATTACCTCACCTTCGATCGCGGACGCCCGCTCCACGTCTTCGACGCGGCCAAGGTGAAGGGCGCTCTCACGGTCCGTCGCGCCCGCGACGGCGAGAGCCTGAAGGCCCTCGACGGCAAGACCTATGCGCTTGATGACGGCATCGTCGTCATCGCCGACGAGAACGGCCCCGAATCCATCGGCGGCATCATCGGCGGCGAGGCCTCCGGCTGCGACGACGGCACCGTGGACGTCATCATCGAATCCGCCCTGTGGGATCCGGTGAACATCGCCCAGAGCGGCCGGCGTCTCGGCATCATCACCGATGCCCGCTACCGCTTCGAGCGCGGCGTCGACCCCGTCTTCGCCCTGCCGGGGCTCGACCTCGCCACCCGCATGGTCGTCGAGATCTGTGGCGGCACGCCGAGCGAGGCGGTGATCGCCGGTGACTTGCCCGAGACCGAGCGTGTCATCGATTTTCCCTGGACCGAGACCCGCCGGCTCGCCGGGATCGAGCTGTCCCGCGCCGAGATGAAGGTGACGCTGGAGACCCTCGGGTTTCACGTGGCCGGCTCGGGCGAGCGGGTGAAGGTTCTCACCCCGTCCTGGCGCCCGGATGTGGAAGGCAAGGCCGATCTCGTGGAGGAGATCATCCGCATCGCCGGCCTCGACCGGATCGAGCCGAAGCCACTGACGCGCGGTGATGCCGCCATCGCCAAGGCGACGCTGACCCCCCTGCAGAAGCGCACGCGTCTCGCCAAGCGGGCGCTGGCCACGCGCGGCCTCGTGGAGGCGGTGACGTGGTCGTTCATCCCGCATGACGACGCCGTCCTGTTCGGTGGCGGCAAGGCGGATCTGGCGCTGGCCAACCCCATCGCCGCCGATCTCTCCGACATGCGCCCGAGCCTGGTGCCCGGCCTACTCCGGGCGGCCCAGCGCAATGCCGACCGCGGCTATGGCGACGTCGCCCTGTTCGAGGTCGGCCAGTGTTTCGAGACCGACCAGCCCGAGGGCCAGTCGATCCGCGCCACGGCCATTCGCCGGGGAACGGCACGCCACGAGGGCGCCGGCCGCCATTGGGCGGGGGCCGCCGCCACCGTCGATGCGTTCGAGGCGAAGGCCGACGCGCTGGCGCTCCTCACGGCGCTGGGCGTGCCGACCGGCGGCCTCCAGATCGTGGCGGGTGGTCCCGGCTGGCTTCATCCCGGACGCTCCGGCACGATGCAGTTCGGGCCGAAGAACCAGATCGGCTATTTCGGCGAGATCCACCCCCGCGTGATGAAGGCTCTGGACCTGAAGGGCACGCTCGTGGCCTTCGAGATCACCCTGGATACGATCCCCCTGCCGAAATACCGCCCCACCAAGGTGAAGCCCGCGCTGGCCCTCTCCGACTTCCAGCCGATCTCGCGCGACTTCGCCTTCGTCGTCGGGCGCGACGTGGCGGCGGGCGAGGTTGTGAAGGCGGCGCAAGCTGCCGAGCGCAAGCTCATCGCCGGGATCGACGTCTTCGACATCTACGAGGGGACGGGCATTCCCGAGGGCGCGAAATCCGTCGCCATCGCGGTGAGGCTCCAACCGGTGGAGCGGACCCTTACCGACACGGAGATCGAGGCCGTGACGGCCAAGATCGTCGCCGAGGTCGCCCGCAAGACCGGCGCGACTTTGAGGGGGTGAGAGCTTGTCTGAGGTGTTTTTCCAAGGCCTTACCTCATCCCGATGTGCCGCGTAGCGGCCTCGAAGGAGGGCTCCAGATCACGCACCGGCCTCTGGAGGCCTGCTTCGAGGCCCTTCGCCGGGGCAAAGGGCACCTCAGGATGAGGTTGTCTGCTTCGATGATCGACTCGAGCATGAGCAGCCACCGAAAAATCCGATCCGACAGGCTTTGAAACGGCGCTCGGAACTCCAGACAAGGAAGCCGACCACATGGCGAACCAGGAACTGATCGACGTCTTGTCGGCCGCCAAGCATCTGCCGAAGGCGGCGATGCTTGAGGCCCTGGCGAGCCCCGCCGACATCGCCGAGCCGGTCCTCGCCGTCCTTGGCATGGCGGCGGAGGGCAAGGAGCTCGACGAGGCGCAGGGCAACCTGCTGTTCTGGGGAGTACACGTCCTGGCGGCGGCCGGCGAGACGCGGGCCTTCCTCCCGCTTCTCACCATCCTGCGGCGCGAGGATTCCGACGGGCTGGACGCGCTCCTCGGCGACGCCCTCACCATCACCATGGCGAAGATGCTCACCAGCCTCTTCGACGGCGACGTGGCGCCGATGCATGCGCTGCTGCTCGATTCGACGGTGGACGGCTTTGCCCGCTACGAAGTCTTCGCCGCCCTCGCCTACCTGACCCAGATCGGACGGATCGACCGGACCCAGACCCACGATCTCCTCGTGCGGTTCGACGACAAGCGCGCCGCCGTCGAGGGCGACATCGCCTGGGTCGGCTGGGAGGAGACCATCGCGCTTCTCGGTTTCGCCGACCTTGCCCTGCGGAGCACGGCGGCCAGGGCCGACGGGCGTCTGAGCGACGAGTTCAGCGATGCAGGGTGGTTTCACACCACCCTGCGCCGGGCGACCGCGAAGCCGAGCGACCTGCAGCGGTTCGACGGACAGAATTACGGCACGTTCGACGATCCCATCGGGGCCTTGGCCTGGACCGCCGAGGGGGCGGGCCTTCCGATCCGCAATCCGGTGAAGATCGGCCGCAACGATCCGTGCCCGTGCGGAAGCGGGAAGAAGTACAAGAAGTGCTGCCTCAACGCGGCCTGACGAAGGGTGAGGATCGGCCCGGACCGTAAAGGTCCGGCGGGTCCGGTCGCGAGGACGCGACAGCCTTCACCTGTGGCGTTACGATGAACCCACCGCATTCATCTTCGCCGGAGCAGCGCCATGTCCCTCGTGATCCCCGTCATCCTCGGCTCCGTCCGCAGCGAACGTCAGGGATTGCGCGCGGCGCGATTCCTCGTGGCGCGCCTGCAGGAGCGCGGCATCGAAGCTCCGCTGGTGGACCCGGCCGAGTTGAAGCTTCCGCTTCTCGACAAGATGTACAAGGAATATCCCAAGGGCGAGGCGCCTCCGGTGCTGGACGACCTTGCCACGCTCTACCGCCGGTCGGATGCGTTCGTGGTCGTCTCGGCCGAGTACAACCACTCGATCCCGCCGGCCCTCTCGAACACGCTCGATCATTTCCTCGAAGAGTATTTCTGGCGGCCCTCGGCCATCGTCTGTTACTCGGCCGGTCAATATGGTGGGGTACGGGCGGCGATGCAGCTCCGGGCGATGATGGCCGAGCTCGGCGCGCCGAGCATCGCGTCGCTGCTGCCGATCCCCCGCATCCACAAGGCGCTCGACGAAGAGGGCGTGCCGCAGGAGGAATGGCTCTCGAAGGCCGCCAAGCGGTTCCTCGACGAGCTCGTCTGGCACGCCGAGGCCCTGAAGGCGCAGCGCGCCAAGGGCACCCCGTATTGAAAGCCTGTTCGATTGGATTTCTCAGCGGATGCTCACGCCAGAGTCGAGCATCCCAGCAGACCGCCTCATCCTGAGGAGCCCGCGTCAGCGGGCTTTGGGGGAGCCCTCCAGTGCTCGCGTGATCCCTGGAAGCCTCCTTCGAGGCCGCTACGCGGCACCTCAGGATGAGCTAGAGCGTTGGAAAAGCGACTCAAACAGGCTCTGAGGGTAATGCTCCGTGCCGGGAACCCGCCGATGCGAGGCCCGGCGCGGGTCTTGTGCGTTGACCCTCCATGATGCCGGAGGCCGCAGCAATGACGACGATTCTTCAGACCCTTCTCGCCAGCCTCGTGAAGGCGGCCCTGATCTCGGACGATGCGGAAAGCCTGCGCTGGCGCGAGGAGGCGCGGAGCGCCCATACCGCCCTCGTTTCCGACGCCGAGGCGGCGAAATCCCTCAAGATCGACGGGATCTGGACGCTGGCCGTGGGCGAGGCCGAGTCGCCCGAATTCCAGGTTTCGGAGGGCCGGGTGTCGTTTGGCCTGCCGGCTTCTTCCCCGTTTACTCTCGCCGACCTGCTCGACCCAGGCTTCGACGTCGATCTCGGCGTGGAGCGGATCGCCGGTTCCGCGTCCACCGGTTGATGGACATCGGAAGAACATTGCCCCCGGCCTCGCGCGGTCCCATGTTGTCGGATGTGGAAAGGCCCGAGCCTGAGGCCTTTCGACCTCTCGTCGCCAAGACATGAGCGGCGCGTTATACGAGTTCGAGCCCAGAGACATTTGGCCAGACGCATCAATCCCAACCCCGGGCAGAGCGCCCTTCCCTCCCGCGAGCAGATCCTCGCCTTCATCGCGCAGGCGACCGATAAGGTCGGCAAGCGCGAGATCGCCGCGGCCTTCGACATCAAGGGCGCCGACCGTATCGGGTTGAAGCGCATCCTCAAGGAGATCGAGGAGGAAGGGGAGATCGAGCGCGGGCGGGCCGGGTTGGTTCCGCCCGGCCGGCTGCCGCCGGTGACGTTGGCCGATATCAAGTCGCGGGATCGCGACGGCGATTTCTTCGCGGTTCCCGTGGAATGGGACCACGCCAAGGGTCCGCCCCCGAAGATCCTTGTCTCGTCACCGCGCAACGGCAAGAAACCCGGCCGTGCCGCGCCCGGTATCGGCGACCGCGCCCTTCTGCGCGTCGAACTCATTCCCGGCGAGAGCGGGCGCTATTCCGGCCGTGTCATCAAGGTGATCGGCAAGAACAAGGCGGAGGTGCTCGGCGTCTACCGCTCCGGCCCCGATGGCGGACGCATCGTGCCTGTTGAAAAGCGGGCGCAGGGCCGCGAGATCGCGATTCCGGCCGGCGAGGAAGGCGAGGCGCGGGACGGCGACCTCGTCAGCGTCAGCCTCGTCAGCGAGAGCCGGTTCGGCCTGCCGCGAGGGCGCGTCACCGAGCGCCTCGGGTCGCTCGGCTCGGAGCGCGCCGTGAGCCTCATCGCGCTCCATCTCCACCACATCCCCCACGTCTTCGCAGCCGACACCCTGGCCGAGGCCGATGCGGTGGAGCCCGTGGGGATGAAGGGACGGGAGGATTGGCGCGCCGAGCCTCTCCTGACCATCGACCCGCCCGACGCCAAGGACCATGACGACGCCGTGATGGCGGTGCCGGACCCGGACGAGGCCAATCAGGGCGGCTTCGTCGTCACCGTCGCCATCGCCGATGTGGCCGCCTATGTCCGCCCCGGCTCGGCCCTCGACCGCGAGGCGCTGCTGCGCGGCAACTCGGTCTATTTCCCCGACCGCGTCGTCCCGATGCTGCCGGAGCGCATCTCCAACGATCTCTGCTCGCTGAGGGAAAAGGAGGATCGCCCCGCCATCGCGGTGCGCATGGTGATCGGCCCCGACGGAGTGAAGAAGCGCCACAGCTTCCACCGGGTGATGATGCGCTCGCGCGCCAAGCTGTCCTACGCCCAGGCGCAGGCGGCCATCGACGGATTCACCGACGAGACGACCGCGCCGCTGCTGGAGCCGATCCTGCGCCCGCTCTGGGCCGCCTACGCGGCCCTGACGGCGGCGCGCGAGGCCCGCGGCCCCCTCGCCCTCGACCTGCCGGAGCGCAAGGTGCTGCTGACGCCGGACGGGGCCGTGGACCGGGTGGTGGTGCCGGCCCGCCTCGATGCGCACAAGCTCATCGAGGAGTTCATGATCCAGGCCAACGTGGCCGCCGCCGAGACCCTGGAACAGGCGAAACAGCCGCTGATCTACCGGGTCCATGACGAGCCGGCCCTGGAGAAGATGCGCGCGCTCGGCGAGGTTCTCGCCTCCATCGGCATCAAGATCCCCAAGGAAGGGGCACTCCGCCCCGCCCTGTTCAACCGCATCCTCGGCGCGGTGGCCGAGACCGAGCACGTGATCTTCATCAACGAGGTCGTGCTGCGCTCGCAGGCGCAGGCCGTCTATGCCGCGCAGAATCTCGGGCATTTCGGCCTGAATCTCAGGCGCTACGCCCATTTCACCTCGCCGATCCGGCGCTATGCCGATCTCATCGTCCACCGGGCGCTGATCGCCGCCTGCCGCCTCGGGCCGGACGGCCTGTCCTCAGACGTGACGGTGGGCGCCCTCGACCAGATCGGGGAGCAGATCTCGGCCGCCGAGCGTCGCGCCATGGCGGCCGAGCGCGAGACCATCGACCGGCTCATCGCGCATCACCTCGCCGACCGGGTCGGGGCCACCTTCACCGGCCAGATCTCGGGCGTCACCCGCGCCGGGCTGTTCATCAAGCTCGACGAGACCGGTGCCGACGGCTTCGTGCCGATCTCCACCATCGGCAACGATTTCTACCACCACGACGAGGCCCGCCACGCCCTGGTCGGCTCGCGCAGCGGCGAGACCCATCGCCTCGGCGACCGGGTGGAGGTGAGGCTGGTGGAGGCGGCGGCCGTGGCCGGCGCCCTGCGCTTCGAACTGCTCTCCGAAGGCCAGACGCGGCCCGGGGCCGGGGGGGCGAGATCTCCGCGCTCGCCGAGCTTCCACAAGGCCGGCCCGCCCGGCAGGCCCGCCGGCATCCGCAACTCCGGGTCGCGCCACCGCGGGTCGCGCCGCTAGGGCGGCTGGTGTAGGGTCACTGAACGTTGAGCGTTCATCTCTCCCTACCGCTCCCCTCGTCCTGAGGTGCCGCGTCAGCGGCCTCGAAGGAGGGCTCCAGCTGGCTCAGTGGTGGCTGGAGGGCTCCTTCGAGGCCCGCTTCGCGGGCACCTCGGGATGAGGTTGCGGCGTTCGAGATTTGAAGCAGAAAGTAGGGAAGCCATGACAGCGAGCGTCGAGTCCCTGCCCGGTGAGCGCATCGGCCTCGTCAAATCCATGGCGCGTGGCTTCGTGTGCCGCTGCCCGCATTGCGGCGAGGGCAAGCTCTTCGGCAAGTTCCTGAAGGTCCGCCCGGCCTGCGACGCGTGCGGGCTTGAATTCCACCACCACCGGGCGGATGACCTTCCTCCCTATGTTGTGATCTTCATCATCGGACACATCGTCGGGTATTTCATCCTCGAGCTCGAGACGAATTACGACGTGCCGTTGTGGTTTCAGCTCTCGTTCTGGCCGATCGTCACCCTCGGATCGGCCCTTGCCCTGCTGCAGCCGGTGAAGGGCGCGGTGGTCGGATTGCAGTACGCCCTTGGCATGGGGGGCTTTGCCACGCTACCGACTGGCCCAAGCGTGGCAATTGCCCGCTCCGAGGAGGTTCAGCTTGGACCAAGCGACAATCCTACCCCCGGCCTCGGCCGCGCCTGAATCCCCCAGGCGCGCCGCCGCTCTGCGGCCCCGCAACGCGGCGACCCTCATCATCATCGACCGCACGGCGCGGCATCCCAAGTTCCTGATGGGCAAGCGGCATGAGGGCCTCGCCTTCATGCCCGGAAAGTTCGTCTTCCCCGGCGGGCGGATCGAGCCCGGCGACCGGCGCATGAGCGTGGCCGGTGCCCTCTCGTCCCGGGCCGAGGACGCCCTGGTGAAACGCGTGCCCCGCGCTTCGCACTCCCTCGGGCGGGCGCTCGCCCTGGCGGCGATCCGCGAGACCCATGAGGAGACCGGCCTCTTCCTCGGCACCACCGAATACGGCCCGCCCGAGACCGTGCCGGAGGGAAGCTGGCAGGCGTTCAAGCAGTTCGGTGTGATGCCCGACCTCGAAGCGCTCCACCTCGTGGCGCGGGCGATCACGCCGCCGGGCCGGCCGCGCCGGTTCGACACGCGCTTCTTCACCATCGACCGCAAGGCCGTGGCCGCCGAACAGCCGGGGATCGTCACGCCGACATCCGAACTCGTGGAACTCGCCTGGGTGAGCTTCGCCGAGGCGCGGGAACTCGACCTGCCGCGAATCACCCGCGTGGTCCTCGACGAGCTGGAGGTGCAGATCGCCGGCGGGTTCGCGCCTTACCTGCCGATCCCGTTCTTCTACGAGCGCAACGGCCGGAACGTCCGCGAGGTTCTGTAGACGATCCAGGAACCGGACCCGCTCACATTCCGTTGAACAAACGAGGATAGAGTTGGAGTTCGACCATGATGAAGGGCGGTTTGCTGTGGTTGATCGGCATCCCATTGCCGATCATTCTGCTGATTTACTTCTTCACGTCCTGGCTGCACTGAGCCGCATTGGGACGGAAACATCCTCCGGCGCGATGGCGTTGCTGCGGGTATGAAATGGAAAAGCCCTCTGTCCCTTGCCGGGAGAGAGGGCTTCTTTCGTTTGCGGGCCTTGGACTGACGTTACTCGGCGGCGTCGAGGCGCGGGCGGACGATCTCGGCGCGTTCGCGCTTGACCAGTTCGGCCGTGAGGAACGCGACTTCCAGCGCCTGCTCCGCATTGAGGCGGGGATCGCAATAGGTGTGGTAGCGATCCTGCAGGTCGTCGGCCGTCAGCGCGCGGGCGCCGCCGGTGCATTCCGTCACGTTCTTGCCGGTCATCTCCAGATGGATGCCGCCGGCGATGGTCTGCTCCGCCCGGTGGACGCCGAAGAAGCCCTCGATCTCCGTCATCACCCGCTCGAACGGACGCGTTTTGTAACGGCCGGCCGAGATGGTGTTGCCGTGCATCGGGTCGCAGACCCACACGACCTTGCGGCCCTCGCGCTCCACCGTCCGGATCAGACCGGGCAGATGCTCGCCGACCTTGTCCGCGCCGAAGCGGCAGATCAGGGTCAGGCGGCCCGCTTCGTTCTCCGGGTTGAGCTGGTCGATCAGCTTGATCAGCCCCTCGGAGGTCATCGACGGCCCGCATTTCAGCCCGATCGGGTTCTTGATGCCGCGCGCATACTCGATATGCGCGTGGTCGGCCTGGCGGGTGCGGTCGCCGACCCAGAGCATGTGACCCGATGTGGCGTACCAGTCACCGCTGGTGGAATCGACGCGGGTCAGCGCCTCCTCGTAGCCCAGCAGCAGCGCCTCGTGGCTCGTGAAGAAATCCGTGGTGCGGACCTCCTGATGCGTCTCCGGGTTGATGCCGATGGCGCGCATGAAGTCGAGGGCGTCGCTCATCCGCTCCGCCACGTCCTGGTAGCGCGAGGATTGCGGGCTGTCCTTGACGAAGCCGAGCATCCAGCGGTGTGCGTTCTCGAGATTGGCATAGCCGCCGGTGGCGAAGGCACGCAGCAGGTTGAGCGTCGCCGCCGACTGGCGGTACGCCTCCAACTGCCGGCGCGGATCGGGGATGCGCGCCTCCTCCGAGAAGGTGATGCCGTTGACGATGTCGCCCCGGTAGCTCGGCAGGCTCACGCCATCCATCGTCTCGGTGGGCGAGGAGCGCGGCTTGGCGAACTGCCCGGCGATACGCCCGACCTTCACCACCGGTGACCCACCGGCAAAGGTGAGCACCAGCGCCATCTGCAGGAAGACGCGGAAGAAATCGCGGATGTTGTCGGCCGAATGCTCGTCGAAGCTCTCGGCGCAATCGCCGCCCTGAAGCAGGAAAGCTTCCCCGGTGGAGACGCGGGCGAGCGCGGATTTCAGCTTGCGCGCCTCACCTGCAAAAACGAGGGGCGGAAAGCTGGCGAGCTGGGTCTCGACCGTCTGGAGCGCAGCGGCATCCGGATAGGCCGGTACCTGCTGGATCGGCAGGTTGCGCCAGGATGTCGGCGTCCAACCGGTCTTCGATGTCCAACGCTCGCCCATGATGATCTCCCGTCCACCTCTCGGCCGGCTTCACGAAAGGGGGAATCCTTTGCGAAGAGCGCGGCTTATAGAGCGGTTCTCGAAGAGAAGCGAGCGCTTCGGATCGACGGGCTGCCCCGCGCGCGAGGTCATCGCCACGGCGAGACGGCGGAACGGCGAGCGGGTTCCTCGCCCGTGACATCGAGGGGGCGAGACCGAAGGCGGCCGGGTTCCTCGGGCCTCACGCCATGGCGGGGATCGCCGGAGCGGATCGACCCGGGCGCGAGGCCTTGGGTGAGAGGCAGAGCGCGGCGCGAATGAAGATGCCTGTCAGCGCCAACTCGATGGCGATCCTCGCGGCGAGGACGTCGGTGACGTAAATCCTGACGAGATGGAGCATTTCGCTCACCGCCACGGCTGCGACGGCTCCGACGGTGAAGACGAGAAGGGAATTCCGGCCGAGGCGACTGAGAGGGTGATCGGGCCCCATCCGATACAACAGGCGGATGAGCGGCGCTCGCGGCGCGGCGGCGACGACATAGGCCAGGGCCATCACATGCAGGAAACGCAGCGGCGATTGGTAGGTTTTGCTGGCGCCGAACCAGAACGACGCGTTGCGATGCTCCGCCCATTCGAGGGCGTCCGGCGAGACGCGGATCACGATCGCGGCGAGCATCGGGTATGTGGCGAGGTAGGCCAGGGATAGGGCAAGCGCCGAGCCGCTATGGGGCAACGGGACGTCCAGCGTCATCGCCCGGCCGAGGGCGATCCCTGTCGCGAACAGGAGGGTCCAGGGCAGGATGGTCAGGGCGAAGGGTTGGCCGGACAGACTGTTGGGCAAGACGAGATCGAAATGGCCGGCGATGGCCCAGGTGATCAGCGCGGGCGGGATCGGGGCCCACCAGCGCCACGCGGCCAGGCGCAGCAGGACGGGTGCGATCAGCATCAGCACTACGTACAGGCGCAGGACGCTGGAATAGCCGACGGTCTGACGGAACGTCACCGCATGCCAGAACATCGTCCAGGGGCCGTGGTCGCGCAGCAA
The DNA here is from genome assembly GCF_008040005.1 of Methylobacterium sp. WL19. Lineage (NCBI taxonomy): Bacteria > Pseudomonadati > Pseudomonadota > Alphaproteobacteria > Hyphomicrobiales > Methylobacteriaceae > Methylobacterium > Methylobacterium sp. WL19. The sequence goes on along the minus strand of NZ_VRVC01000007.1, from coordinate 19,315 downwards.
GGCCGCGTCGCCCGTGACCTCGCCGATCGGCCCGCGGATTTCCAGAATGAGCGCGAGCAGGGCGAGGGTGGCGAGAATCAGGGCAATATTGAACGTGTGCAGCCGCATGGCCCGCACCCACAGGGGTCTGACGAGCCCGGCGACGTCCACCGGATGCGGGCGCTTCGAGAAAGCGAGCGACGTCGAGATCCCGCTGAGCAGGACGAACACCTCCGAACTGTCGGAGAAGCCGAGGCGGGACGGCGAGAGGTGGAAGAGATAGCCGCCATCGAGATGATTGACGAAAATGTTGACGAGGCAGAGACCACGGATGGCATCGATCGTCGTGCGCCGCTCGATCACGGAAGAGTCGTCCAGAAATTGGTCTACAACCAAGTTTGGACGAGTTCCCGTTAAGACTGCGTTTCTCCGGACTCGTCGAGGACGGCACGCTCGCTCCTTACGCGGGAGCGGCTGCCTCGCCCTACTCCCCTTCCCCGTCCTCCACGGCGATGCCGTGTTCCGACAGGATCCAGAAGATCGCCTCGAGATCCTCGGCCGTCACGTCGCGCGGCGGCAGGGCCTCCTCCAGATCCTCGTAGGTCAGGCGGCGCGCCCGCTGCGCTTCGGCCTTGGCGAGCAGGCGATCCACCGTCTCGCGCATGTCCTCCGGCAGGGCGTCGTGACTCGGCAGGCGACGATCGACATCCGGAAACAGCGCCTGTTCCAGCATTCGGTCGATGATCGCCTGGCGCCGGTCGTGCGCGTCGTCGTTCTTTGCCATGCCCCGTTATGGAGCGCGAAAGCCGCTCGAAACAAGAGAGCCCCGCATCGCCGACTTCATCGCGCCGGAGGACGCGGCGGCCTCAGCCCTGAAGGGTCGAGGCCGAGCGGGCGATGGTCACCGGGATCGCCTTGGCGGCCGGCGTCTTCGATTGCTCGTCGTGGTGCCAGAGCGGGATCAGCGGATTGAGCTCCGGGTAGTAGCCCGCGCAATTCCCTGGCGGGATGTTGTAGGCGACGATGCGAAGCCCCTTCACCGAACGGACCCTATCGTCGGAGACCGTCGTCACGTCGACGATCTCGGCATCGGCAAAGCCCAGGCGAGCGATGTCGTCGGCATTCATGAACAGGATCGTCCGCGTGCCCTTCACGCCACGGAAGCGGTCGTCGTAGCCGTAGACCGTGGTGTTGAACTGGTCGTTCGAGCGCAACGTGATGAGGTCGAGGGCGTCGGCGCCCCTGAGCGGCATGTCGGGATCGGCTTCGATTCCCTCCGGAACCGTGAAATTGGCCTTTCCCGTCTCCGTCTCCCAGCGGCGGTCGCGGGCGGCCAGCGGCTTGTGGATGCCGCCCGGCTCGAACATCCGGCCTTCGAGGTTGTGGAACACCGAGGGGTAGGTCGCCTCCATGGCCCCGCGAATGCGGGAATAGTCACCGACCCATGAGTCCCAGGGAACGTTCGGATTCGGCTCCAGCGTCGCCTTGGCGATCTCGGCGACGATCCAGGGCTCGGAGCGGACCTGGTCGCTCACCGGATTGGTCTTGCCCCGCGAGCCATGGAAGCACGAGGTCGAGCTTTCCATCGAGACCGCCTGCGGTCCGCTTGCCTGGGTGTCGATCTCGATCCGGCCGAGGCAGGGCAGGATATAGGCGATCTCACCGTTGATGAGGTGCGAGCGGTTGAGCTTGGTCGAGATCTGCACGGTGAGGCGCATGGTCCGCCATGCCTCCTCCATCCGCACCGTCTCGGGGATGGCGCGGACGAAGTTGCCGCCGAGGCTGATGAAGGCCTTCACGTCCCCGGACACGATACCCTCGCAGGCCTCCACCGTGTTGAGGCCCTTCTCGCGGGGCGGCTCGAAACCGTATTGCTCCTTCAGGACATCGAGGGGCGCGAGTTCCGGCTTCTCGGTGATCCCCACCGTGCGCTGGCCCTGAACGTTGGAATGGCCGCGAACCGGACAGGGGCCGGCGCCTTTCCGCCCGATATTTCCGCGCAGGAGCAGGAGGTTCACCAGCATCTGCACGGATTCCGTGCCCTTGCGATGCTGGGTCAACCCCATGCCGTAGACTCCGATGACGGCACGCGCGCGGGCATAGACGGTAGCCGCCGCCTCGATGGCGGTGCGGGTGAGACCCGACCGGCCTTCGAGAGCCGCCCAATCCTGGCTTTCGCAATAGGCCGCGAAGGCGTCGAACCCGTGGGTGTGCTCGTCGATGAAGCTCCGGTCGAGGATGCCCGGACGTCCGACGCCCAGCGCCTCCCGGTCGGCGGCGATGAGCGCCTTGCACATCCCGGTGATCGCCGCGAGATCGCCGCCCGCCTTGACCTGATGGTACTGCGTCGAAATCTCGGTGGCGTGGCGCGTCGCCATCTCCACCACCGATTGTGGGTTGGTGAAGCGCTCGAGCCCGCGCTCGCGCAGCGGGTTGAAGGTGACGATCGGAACCCGGCGTTTGCGGGCCTCCTGCAGCTGGTGCAGCATCCGGGGCGCGTTCGAGCCGACATTCTGGCCGAAGAACAGGATCAGGTCGGTGGTGTCGAAATCCTCCAGCACCACCGTTCCCACGGGGACGCCGATCGACGCCTTGAGGCCGACGGAGGTCGGCTCGTGGCACATGTTGGACGAGTCGGGCAGATTGTTGTTGCCGTACATCCGGGCAAGGAGCCCGTACATATAGGACGTCTCCAGCGACGCCCTTCCCGATGCGTAGAACACCGCCGATTTCGGATCGAGGGCACGCAATTCCCGACCGATCGCCGCCGTGGCCTCGTCCCACGACACCGGCACGTAACGATCGCTGCCCGCATCGTAGCGCATCGGATGCGTGAGCCGGCCCTGCTCTTCCAGGGCGTAATCCGTCCAGTCGCGGAGTTCCGTCACCGTGTGCCTGGCGAAGAAGTCGGGGCCGCAGCGCTTGGCGGTCTGCTCCCAGGCCGTCGCCTTCGCGCCGTTCTCGCAATATTCGAACGTCAGCGGCTTGGCGGGCTTGGCCCAGGCGCACGACACGCACATGAACCCGTCCGGCTTGTTCTGCTTCATCAGCAGCGCCGCGCCCGACACCGGGATCCCCTCCCGCAGAAGGATCTCGGTGAGGGACTGCGCCGAGCCCCAGCCGCCGGCCGGCCCGTCATAGGCCTCGATCTTCGGCTCCGCCATCTTGTCGGTCATTCGCTGGGCCTCTGACACTGGGTCGGTTGGCAAGCCAACGGCAGCGCCGAGTCCCTGTTCCGGGGTGCGGCTCTAACCCACTCCCTCCGGCCGTTTGGTCACGGCGGGCACCCGCATGGTGACGAGTTCCTCGCCCGCGGTGGGATGGACCGCGATGGTCCGGTCGAAATCGGCCTTCGTCGCGCCCATCGTCACGGCGATGGCCACCGCCTGGATGATCTCGCCGGCATCGTGGCCGACGATATGGACGCCGAGCACCCGGTCGCTGGCGCAATCCACGATGATCTTCATCAGGACACGCTCGGCGCTGTTGGAGAGCGTCGCTTTCATCGAGCGGAAGCTCGACTTGTAGATATCGACCGCCTCGAACCGCTCGCGCGCCTGATCCTCGGTGAGGCCGACGGTGCCGATTTCGGGCGTCGAGAACACGGCGGTGGCGATGAGGTCGTGGTTCACCGCCCAAGGCTTGCCGCCGAAGACGGTGTCGGCGAAGGCATGGCCCTCCCGGATGGCGATGGGCGTCAGGGCGGCACGGTTGGTGACGTCGCCCACCGCGTAGATCGAGGGCACGCTGGTCTGCGAGAAGGCGTCCACCGGGATCGCGCCGCTCTCGTCGGTCTCGATGCCCACATTCTCCAGGCCGAGGCCGCTCACCGCCGGCTTGCGCCCCGTGGCGACGAGGACCTGGTCGACCTCGATGACGCTGCCATCGCCCAGGGTCGCGGAGATGCCGCTGTCGCGCCGTTCGAGGCGCTCCACCGTCTGGTCGAGCCGGAGATCCAGGCGCTTGTCGAAGGCGAGGCCGAGGGCGTCGCGGACCTCGTCGTCGAACCCGCGCAGCAGGCGGTCGCCCCGGTGCAGCAGGGTCGTGCGCGACCCGAGATGCGCGAAGACGCTGGCGAATTCCACCGCGATGTAGCCGCCGCCGATGATGAGGATACGCTCGGGCAAGGTCTCCAGCTCGAAGACTTCGTTGGAGGTGATGCCGAGATCGCCGCCGGGAATGACCGGCACCTTCACCGGATACGCGCCCACCGCCACGAGGATGTATTTCGCCCGCACGCGGCGCCCCGAGGCGACGAGGCGGATCGTATGCGCGTCCTCGATGACGGCCCGCTCCGCGATGACGGTGACGCCCGCCCGTTCGAGATTGGTGTCGTAGATCGATTCGAGGCGCGAGACCTCGGCGTCCCGGCGGGTTTTCAGGACGCTCCAGTCGAAGCGCGGCTCGCCCACCGACCAGCCGAATCCGGCCGCGTCCTCGAACTCGTCGGCGAAGCGCCCGGCATAGACCATGAGCTTCTTCGGAACGCAGCCGCGGATCACGCAGGTGCCGCCGATCCGGTACTCTTCGGCAAGACTGACCCTGGCGCCGTAGCCGGCCGCGATGCGTGCCGCCCGCACGCCCCCCGAGCCGCCACCGATGACGAACAGATCGACGTCGAATTCGTCGGTCATGGCAGATTCCTCACAGTGACGGATGCGGGTTCGGCGATCTTGGCGGAACGCGGGGCTGGTTCCGTCCGCTCTATCGCAGGAACACGATGCCCGTCATCGCCGAACGCCGAGAATCCATCGTCGCAGATGGTTATGCCGTGCCGGGATGGCTGCCCGGCCGCGGGCTCGACGTCCGAACGACGTGCCGGCTACAGGAGGAAGTCACTCGCGTGCAGGCTCTCCACCACGTTCTTGAGGGAGATCTGGAAGTCGGCCTTGCCGTCGCCGGTCACGTCGCCCTCCACGATCGTCGCACTGCCTGAGACGAGGGCGTGGAGCTGGCCCGCCTGCTTGCTGAAGGCGGCGTCGCCGATGAAGCTGAAAGGCTGATCGCCCGTCGCACCCGTCACGGCTTGGATCAGGTGCAGATCGATATGGTCGGCACCGATGGTGAAATCCGAGATCTGGTCCCGGTGCTCGGCGCCCACCGCGCTGTCCCTGACGGACTTGAACTGGAAGGTGTCGTCGCCCGCCCCGCCGAGGAGGACGTCGCGGCCGCGTCCGCCGATCAGTGCATCGTCCCCCGCGCCGCCCTTCAGCGTGTTTGCGGCGGCGTTGCCGGTGAGAACGTTGTCCCCGGTGTTGCCGGTTCCGTCGATCGCCGACGTGCCGGTGAGCGTGAGGTTCTCGATGAACTGGCCGCCGATGGAGAAGGACACGGAGGATTTGACGAGGTCGACGCCGTTCAAGCTCCGCTCGATGACGCGATCGCCGGAATTATCGACGATGTAGACGTCGTCACCATCGCCGCCCTTCATCGTATCGGCGCCGGTATAGCCATCGATGTAGTCGGAATACCGCGATCCGTTGATCGTGTCGTTCCCGGCGAAGATGTCCTTCAGCACGTATTGCGTGTCGTTGTGATCGAAGAATGTCTTCTCGTGGGCGACCGTCACGTCGATGCCGCGCAGCGTGCTGTAGAGGCCCGCGCCGTCGTCGTAATCGAGTGCCGTCGTCGTCCCCGATGTCGGGTCTCCGTTCCTCGCGTAAGTCAGATCGTGGCCTTGGACCAGGATGGCCGTGCGATCGTTGAAATCGAGCTCGTATCCGTTCGGGCCAGTATCGTAATAAAGTCCACCCGTCTTATCGAGGTGCCAGATATCCAGCGTTCGAAAATCGACCTTGTCGTAGACGCTGTACGTCGCCATCGTTTCCACCCGTGTTCGAGCAGCGATGTCTGGGCCTGACAGTGCCTATGGCCGGATCATCGCGTGGGGCGCTCGGTATCCGGGCCTAAGAGCGTTGTACATTCACACAATTGCGACGTGCCGGACCGGGACGAAGCCTCCTTCGACGTGGTCGCTCCGGTAAGATCGCAGGTAGGAGCCTGGCGATATCGACATGCATCTGAGCCATGGGTGGCGGCCTGAAGCATGGTTGCAATGGTAACGCTAAATATTTTTCGAGACGGCCGCGATCCCAGCTACGCTTAGCGGCCGTGTATCGGGTGATATCTACGGAACGCTTTGGCTTCCCTCGGAATTGAATGGGTCCGATGAGGGAGATTATCATGCGACATCAGCTGGCTACACTCGCCTTTGTGGCGATTCTTGGTTCGAGCGCGGCCTACGCGCAGACCACCGTGACCGGCAAGCCCGCCACCGACGCCGAGACGAGCGCCAAGTCCGGCGGCCAGGAATCCGTGACGCGGCCCAACACCGACAAGCCCGACGCGAACCGCCCCGCCACCACACAGGCGACAGCGGCCAACGCCAAGCTCGAAGAAGGCGCCAACAGCTTCACCGAGGGCCAGACCCGCAGCCGGCTCGAGCAGGCGGGCTACAAGGACGTCAAGGAACTCAAGAAGGACGACAAGGGCATCTGGCGCGGGGCGGCGACGCTCAACGGCAAGCCGGTCACCGTCGGCGTCGACTTCAAGGGCAACGTCGCGGCCAACTAGCCGCGTCCCTGAATCCGCCGGCCTGTCGATACAGTGAGAGGAACGATCCCATGGCATACCAGACCATTACGGCACTCTACGATTCCTACGACGATGCCGGTAAGGCTGTCGCCAAGCTCGAAGCGTCGGGCATCAGCCACAGCGACATCAGCATCGTCAGCAGCAACGAGAACGACCGGCATGCCGGACGCGTGACCACCGCCGATCATACTCGCACCGACACCGCCGAGACGGCATCGACGGGTGCCGGCACCGGAGCGGGCGTCGGTACGTTGCTGGGCGGCGCGGCCGGCCTCCTGACCGGGCTCGGCCTCCTCGCCATCCCGGGCGTCGGTCCCGTCGTCGCCGCCGGCTGGCTCGTCACCACCCTGGCCGGTGCCGGCATCGGTGCCGCGGCCGGTGGCCTCGTCGGCGGCCTGACCGGCGCGGGCTTGAGCGAAGCCGATGCCCATACCTACAGCGAGGGCGTGCGCCGGGGCGGTACCCTCGTGACCGTCAAGGCCGACGATGCCCGCGCGTCGCAGGTGATGGACGTGCTGGAAGAGCACGGTTCGGTGAACGTCACCGAGCGTGCCGAAGGTTGGAAGGCCGATGGCTGGACCGCGCCGACCACGACGCCCTCCGATGCCACCACGGTCCCCGGCGCCCGCCCTGGCGTGCGCTCCTACCCCACCGCGCCGATGTAATTCCAGCACCGATCCCAAACGGAAAAAGCCGCCCGAAAGGGCGGCTTTTTTGTGCAGTCTCGATGAGGAGACTAGGCTTACTTGATCTTGGTTTCCTTGAAGTCGACATGCTTGCGCACGACGGGGTCGTACTTCTTCATGGACAGCTTCTCGGTCTGCGTCCGGGAGTTCTTCTTCGTGACGTAGAAGTAGCCGGTGTCGGCGGTCGAGATCAGCTTGACTTTAACGGTGACGGCCTTGGCCATGGCGCGGTGCTCCTGAAGGTGGCGGCATTCCGCTTGAGCGAAACGCAAAATGGCCGGCACGGACCGGCTGAATTCCGCGCGGTCATTGCCTCATCGGGCTCACTTCGTCAAGGCCGGGGCGGTTCTCCGAAGCCGCCACAGGACGAGGCCGGCATAGGCGACGAGCACGCCGCACATGGCATGGGCGAAGCCCTGGGGGGGCATCAGGTCCATGCCGCCGCCGATGATCGGCGGCCCGACCATCAGGCCGACATTGTAGAAGATCAGGAAAGCGGCATTCGCGCCGGCGAGCTCGGCCCCGCGCACGCTGGCCCCCAGATGGGCCAGGCCGACCGTGTAGAGCGTGCCGGTCAGGCCGCCCCAGATCAGCAGAAGGACGGCGAGCCAGAAAGGGGATGCCGACGCCGCCGGGATCAAGGCCGCGCCGATCGCACCGCCAAGGGCCGAGGCGAGGAGGAGGTGGCGGCGGTCGAACCGGTCGGCCAGGAGGCCGAACGGGATCTGGAACAGGACGTGGCCCAGCGCGAGCATGCTGACGAGCCCGGCCGCACTCTCCGCGTCGAGCCCGATCCGCAGGCCGTAGAGCGGCAGGATGGCGAATCCCCCGGTCTCGACGGCGCCGTAGACCAGGGCCGCGAAGATGGCGGCGGGCGCCAGCCGGACATAGCCGAGGACGCCTCGGCTGCTCTTTCCCTCGATCACCGGCGCCAGGCCGCGCGCCAGGGCGATGGGCACGGTCCCGAGGAGGAAGAGAGCCGCACCGGCGCAATACGGTGCGTAACCCTGGGTGCCGATGACGACGAGGAGGGTCGGACCCACCGCGAAGCCCAGCGCCAGCACCGTCGCGTAGATGCCCATGACGAGGCCGCGCCGGGCCGGGGGCGCGACCTCGTTGATCCAGAACTCGGACAGGACGAAGAGCACGCCCAGCGTCGCCGAGAAGACGAAGCGGAGGGGGAACCACCAGCGGATATCGTGGAGCAGCTTGAACCCGACGAGGGAGGCGGCGCCGACGCAGATCGCCACGATGAGAAAGCGCACGACGCCGATCCGGGCGGCCAGACGCGGTACGAACGGCACGGTGACGATGCTGGCGAGACCCGCCAGAGCCGTATTGATGCCGATGACCGTGCTCGTCACGCCCATACGCTCCATCTCGAGGGAGAGGAGCGGGATCGACAGGCTGAGGCCGATGCCGACCACCGCCACGCAGGTGATCGCGGCGCTCATCGCCGCCACATGCGCGCGATCGAGGGTGTCCGAGGCGGGGCGATCGAGCATGATCCAGGGCCGTTCCGAGGGATGCGCGAGAGGGCGCATGGAGGGTGAGGCTCTACGCCATCATCCCCCTTCCACGGAACCTGCCGGACGGCTGGGCCGGGCTGCGCACCCGGCCAGCCGGCGCTATCGTGCCGCCGATTTCAGGGGCTTCCCATCCTGCTTGGGTGCCTGGCGCTCCATCCTCTGGCCATCGCGCAGGTCGACGGGCGGGCTCAGGACGATCTGCTCGCCCCCGTCCAATCCCTGGTCGATCTCGATGGTGGTGCCGAGATCGCGCTGGATATGGACGCCGCGCCATTCCACCGTGCCGTCGTCGCGGGAGATCGCGACCTGGGTGCCGCGCTGATTGAACACCAGGCCCTCGGCCGGGATGACCGTGTTCCTTCCCGTCCGCGGCACCTTCAGCGTCACGTAGACGTAGAGGCCGGGCCGCAGGCTGCCGTCGCCATTAGGAACGTCCACCTGCGTGGTCAGGGTCCGGGACGAGGTCAGCAGGGCGACCGAGCTGCGCTCGACCTTGCCGGAGAAGGTCCGGTCCGGGATCTGCGGCACCTTGATCGTCGCGGCGACGCCCGGGCTTACCCCGACGGCGAGATTCTGGGGCACGTTGACGACCACGCGCAGGACGTCGTCCCGGTCCATGGACAGCAGGGCGGTGCCGGTGCCGTCGGCCTGGACGAGATCGCCGATATCGACGCTGCGGGCGGTCACGACACCGTCGAACGGGGCGATCACGTCCTTGAAGCCGGTCAGTGCCTTCAGGCGGTCCACGGTGGCGCGCTGCGCCTTGATGTTGGCCTCGGCCACCTTCACTCCCGCTTCCGCCGAGGCGAGGCTCGCGCCCTGGCTCAGGACGCTGGCCTGGGAATTGTCCGCGTTCTGCTTCGAGGCCCAGCCCTGCACGGCGAGGGTCGAGGTACGGCTGTTGGTGGCGGTGGCGAGATTCACGTTGGCTTTCGCCTGATCGACCATGGCCCTCGCCTGGAGCAGCTGGGCTTCGAGTTGGCCCACCTGCGCCTGGGCCTGCGCCAGCTGCTGGTCGAGATCGGGGGCGGCGATGCGGATGAGGATGTCGCCCTGCTTCACCCGCGTGCCGATATCGACCCGGCGCTCGGCGATGTAGCCCGTGGCACGGGCGAAGAGGGAGGCCCTGGCGAAGGCGTCGGTCTGTCCGGGCAGGGTGATGTCGATGGGCTGGTCGGCCCGCTCCACCGCGATGGTCCGCAGCTTCGGCACGAACTCCCTGGCCTTGCGCTGCGTCTCTTGCGCCGCGGCGGCCTTCTGCCAATGGCCGTAACCGCCCCAGCCGAGCAGGCCGACGGCGATGAGCCCGGCGATGAGGAACGGCCCCTTCCCCGGCGGCGGCGGGATCTCCGCCGGGCCTCGCCCGGACCCATCACTCGAACCATGAGCCGTCACCGTGCCGGACTTCTCATCGATCGCGTCACCAGGGCTGTTCCCGCTCATGCGTAATCCTGAAGCGGCTTGACCTCGTCCCGCCTGAGGAGGGTGTAGAGGAAGGGCACGAAGAGCAAGGTCGAGGGCGTGCCGATGGCGATGCCGCCCATCACGGCGCGGGCCAGCGCCGCGTTCTGCTCGCCGCCCTCACCCGTCCCCAGGGCCATCGGGATCAACCCGAGGAACATCGCGCCCGCCGTCATCAGCACGGGCCGGAGGCGCGTCTCGCCCGCGAGCAACGCCGCTTCCGCCGCGCTGCAACCGGTGGCCTCCCGGTGCTCCTTGGCGAAGGTGACGAGGAGGATGGAATTGGCCGACGCGATCCCCACCGACATGATCGCCCCGAACAGCGACGGGATCGAGAAGGTCGTGCCGGTGATGAACAGGCTCGCGACGATCCCGCAGAAGGCGAGCGGGAGCGCCGCAAGCACCACGAGTGGGTCGCCCCAAGACTGGAAGTTCACGGCCATGAGCAGATAGACCGCCACCAGGGCGATGGAGAGGCCGATTCCCATGCGGAAGAAGGCCGATTGCATGTTCTCGATCTGCCCGCGCACGGTGATCTTGTCCGGAGCCGGCAGGGCCTTCTGCTCTTCCTCGACGATCCGGCGGATGTCTTTGGCCACCGAACCGAGATCGGAATCCTGCACCGCCGCGTAGATGTTGAAGGTCGGCTGCGTGTTGACGTGGTTGATCACGGTCTGCGACCCCTCGCGGCGCATGGTCGAGACGCTGGAGAGCAGCGTCAGCACGCCCGGCGCATCGGAATTGCCGCTGACGAGGAGCGGAGTGTTCTGGATCGCCGTGAGGCTGTCGTTGCGGTATTCCGGGGTCTGCACCCAGAGTTGGTAGGGGATGCCGGTCTTCGGGTCGGTCCAGAAGTTCGGCGTCACCTGGAAGGAGCCGGACAGGGAGACGTTGAGCCCTTGCGCGATCTGCTGCTCGGTGAGGCCGAGCTCGGAGGCGAGGCGCCGGTCGACATCGACGAAGAATTGCGGCGTGCCGACGATCTGGTGGAGATGGACGTCCACCGCCCCGCGCGTCTCCTTGAGGCGACGGACGATGTTCTGCGCGGCGGCGAGGTCCTTGGCGGTGTTGCGGCCCGAGACCTGGATGTCGATCTGCGCCAGCGTTCCGAAATTGAGGATCTGCGTGATGATGTCGGATGGCTGGAAATAGACGATCAGGTCGGGGAAGCGCTCGCGCAGCACCTCGCGCAGGCGCTTGGTGTAGTCCGCGACCGAGCCGTGGCCCTCTTTCAGGTTGATGAGCATCTGTCCGTCGTTGTTGGCGACGAACGACCCGTCCGAGAAGGCGAAATTGTAGTTGTTCGCGGGCAGGCCGAGATTGTCGAGAACCTGGTCGATCTCGCCCTCGGGGATGACCTCGCGGACGACGGCCTGGACTTCGGCGAAGGTCTGCACCGCCGTCTCGATGCGCATGCCCGGCCGGGTGCGCAGATGCAGCGTCATCTGGCTCGATTCGACCTGCGGGAAGTAATCCTGGCCGACGAAGCCGAACAGGCCCGCCGTGCCCGCGAAGATCACCGCCACGGTGGCCAGCGTGACGACGCGGCGGCGCAGGACCACGTGGAGCAGTCCGAGATAGCTACGGTGGAAGCGGGCGAACCGGGCTTCGAATCCCCGCCGGAACCAGCCCGCGAGGCGGAAGAGCGGCCCGAACAGCCATCCCAGCGCACGGGCGACGCGGCCCCTTCGCGGAGCCTGCCCGCCCTTGCCGTGATGCGCTTCGTATTCCCGTGCCACGAGCACGTCGATCAGCACCGGCACCAGGGTGCGGGACAGGACGTAGGAGGTCAGCATCGCGAAGACGACGGCGAGCGCCTGGGGCGTGAACAGGTATTTCGGCGTGTCCGTGAGGGCGAAGACCGAGACGAAGGCGGCACAGATCGAGAGTGTCGAGATCAGCGCGGGTTTGGCGATGCCGGCCGCGCCCTCCACCACGGATTTGCGGAACGGCTCCCCCTCCTCGAACAGCCGGTAGGTGTTCTCGATGGCCACCGTGGCGTCGTCCACGAGGATGCCCACCGCCAAGGCGAGTCCGCCCAGCGTCATGACGTTGATGGTCTCGCCCAGCGCCGTGAGGATCGCGAGCGAGGTCAGGATCGACAGCGGGATCGAGACGAGCACCACGATGGTGGAGCGCCAGGAGCCGAGGAACAGCAGGATGGTCAGGCCGGTGAGCGCGGCGGCGATGACCGCCTCGTGGATCACGCCCTCGATGGCGGCGGAGACGAAGACCGACTGATCGAACAATTCGCGTAGCGCCATGCCCTCGGGGGCGGCGGCGCGGATGTCCGGCAGGGCCTTCTTCACGTTGTTGACGACGTCGAGGGTCGAGGCGGTGCCGTTCTTGAAGATGCGCATCAGCACAGAGTTCAGGCCGTCGGCCCGCACGATGTTCACCTGCGGCGGGCCGCCGTCGCGGACATTGGCCACGTCGCGCACCAGCACCGGCTGTCCGCCGACCACCCGGATCGGCACCTGATTGAGCGCCTCGATGGCGTCCGGCGTGGCGTTGAGCTGGATCGGGTATTGCTGCTCGCCGATCTTGGCGAGGCCCGAGGGCACGGTGAGGTTCTGCGCCGTCATGGCGTTGGTGACGTCCAGCGCCGTCAGGCCCAGTGCGCGCAGGGCCTGGAGGTCGAGATCGACCATGATCTGGCGCGGCGTGCCGCCGAAGGGCGAGGGCAGCGTGGAGCCCGGCACCTGGGTCAGGCGCTGGCGGATGCGGTACTGCGCGTAATCGTAGACCTTGGTCAGGCTCTCGCTGGTGGAGGAGAGCGAGAGCTGGATCACCGGGACGGAGGAAGCCGAGAACCGCAGGACGATGGGCGGCTGCACGCCCGGCGGCATGGTCGAGCGGATCGAGTTCATCGCCGAGACGGTCTGGGCGATGGCGAGATCGATGCTCACCGACTGGTCGAAATAGACCTTCTGAATCGCCGTGCCCTGCAGCGTCGTCGATTCCATCCGGGCGATGTTGTTGACGTTGTTCGAGAGCGAGAACTCCGCATAGGTCGTGATGCGACGCTCCATTTCGGAGGTCGAAAGGCCGGTATAGGTCCACACCACCACGACCACCGGGATGTCCACGGTGGGCAGCACGTCCTTGGGCGCCACGATCACCGAGGCCGCTCCCCCGAGCATCATCAGCACGGCCAGCACGTAGATCGTGATGCGAAACTTCAGAGCATACTGGACGAGGCCCATACGGTATCCGCGCAAACCTGTTCGGGCTGGTGTACCACGTTCGTCGCATGCGACGAGGTGATCTGTAGCCGTGACGCCGCGACGCAAGCGGCGGACCGGGCCGGGATATTTGTTTCCGGATGTAACCGGTACGCGGAGACGCTCCGCCCAGGACCGCGCCTATTTCGCGGGTTTGGCCGGCACGTTGCGGCAGATGCCCTTGAGCGTCGTCCAGTCCGTCTCATCGAGAATGCGGCGGCCCACCGTCTCCGAGCCCGCCATCGCGCGGATGCGGTTGGCGCGTTCCACCGTGAAGGGATGGCTGCGGAGCAGGCCCGCGAACTCGGGCTTCTCGTCGTCCTTGGCGATGCGTTCGAGGATCGTCGCCAGCGCCGTCGCATCCCCGCCCGACCGGCGCATGACCTCCACCGAATAGGAATCCGCCGCGTTCTCGGCCTCACGCGAATAGCCGGCCGAGATGGCGGCCTGTCCCACCGCGACGACGATCGTGGAGCCGGTCAGGTCGCCCAGCACGAGACTGAGGAGGAACGAGCTTCCGCTCGCCGCCAGCAGAGCGCGCATGGGATCGTGCGCGGCGACATGGCCGAATTCGTGGGCCAGCACGCCGGCGAATTCGTCGGGCGTCCGGGACTGATCGATGAGGTCCGACAGGACGACGACCCGCCCACCGGGCAAGGTCAGGGCATTGGCGATGGCGTGCCGGCGGACGCTGATCGCCGGATCGACCGGCAGGCCGCCATTCGCCGTCATCCGCTCGATCAGCCGGTCGAGGACGGCCCGCGCCGGGGCATCGCCGCAGACCGGCGGGTCGCCCAGGATCTTGCCGATCTGCCCGTCCACCGCGCCGCCGAGCCGCGCTTCGATCGCCGCCGGGATGACGGGTGCCAGACGCACGGCAATGGCCGGGACACCGTAGATCGCCAGACCGATCACCGAGATCCCGGCCGCGATCGACCACAGGACGAGGCGCAGGCGACCGCCCGAGGCGGAGGAGTCGGTTCGGTACAGGTCCGGACAGCGATCCTTCAGCGCGGCGGCCAGAGTCTCGTCGGTGAAATCGACCCGCTCGGCACGTCCCGCCGGGCCGACCCGCATGAGCGGGGCGGCCGTGTCGCCCGCCGCGAGGTCGGCGAGTGTCCAGGCGAGGCGGAGGTCCCGCCCGGTGATCTCCAGGCTGTCCTCGAGGACCAGGGTCACGGGATGGGCCCTGGCGCTCAAGCCATCGTAGTACGTGCCGTGGACCGCTTGTGCCGGCACTAGAACCCCACTTCGAGGGCGCCGCCGACATCCAGCGCGTCGGCGAGGCCCTCGTTGAGGCCGCTGCCCACGCGCCGGCTCGACGCGAGCACGGCATCGAGGCCGCCGGCATTCTCGACCACCGTCGTGGTGGCGACCGCGGCCCAGAGCCGCGCCGTGATGACCCGGACATAGAGGACCGCGAAGAACAGCGCGCCGCCGAGATAGCCGAATGCCATGCCGAACAAGAGCGCCCAATGAAATCCGCTTTCCATGCCCTGCGCCTGGAGGAGCAGGCCGCCGCCGCCGATGACGAGGCCGAGGATCAGCACGAATCCGATCACGGAGAGAAGGTAGACGAGATAGGGCCAGTAGAACTGGCGGGCCTTCAGGGTGGACGAAAGGCGCACGGGGCCGAGGCTGGCCGCGTTCATGAAGAGCCGTGTCTCCCGCGCCCGGTAGAAGGGGATGAGCAGCAGCCCGAGAGGAATGGTAATCCCCAGCGTCGTGAGGAAGAGCTCCCCGAACGTTGCGATGGGGGTGCCCTCGTAATCGCTGTTGAACTCCGTCTCGCCGGGCTTGCCCCCCTCCTTGGGGATGAACAGGTCGTCGGGGATGGTGAAATCGGCGGCCACGAGGAAGGCGATCAGCGCGGCGGCGATGGGCAGCACCACCACCACGTAGAAGGCCAGCCAGGGCAGCAGCAGCGAGCGCCCGCGCGCGGTGGATTCCATCCGGCTCGACCCGATCAGGGTGTGATTGATCCGGTACCGCTCCAGGCTCGCGCGCATGAAGGGGAAGGCGAGGCCGAGGGTCAGAAGCGTCAGCAGCGACCAGCCGATAGCCATCAGCGCGTAGGTGATCGCCGATCCGTCCTGCCCGAGGCGGATGCCGCGCCACAGGGTGCGCGAGGCGCGATAGCGCCGGCCGCGATAGATCGCGAACTGGCCGAGGACGTAGAGGACGAGGAAGGACAGCACGCTGCCGAAGGCCGCGAGCCAGGGCGCGGAGATCGTCGCGATGAAGATCAGCACGTAGACGGGGATCAGGATGGCGACGGCGACGAGGAAGCCGAGGAACAGCTCCTTGCCGGTTCCGGTATATTCGCCCGGGCTGCCGTCGACGATTGTCCGGTTCCAGAAGTAGCGCCGCAACTCGGTGATGTACCAGAACCGGTAGATGCCGAAGGTGACGAGGGACAGGAGGAAGCCACGGACGGCGATGCCGGTGAGGCCCTTGAGTGTTCTGTCGAAGGTGATCGGGCCGGAGCGGTCCATCCCGGATCGCGTGTCGGTCATTGGCGGCTGCGACATGATACCTCCTCTCTCGGGAGGCGACATATAAGCCTATCGTCTCAGACGAGGCTACCCGCCGACGTGACTTTAGATCGGCCTGCTCTTGCCCGGATGAAGTACGGGGCCGCCGCCATTGTCACAAAGCCCCCGTCCGGTCTTCGAATGTCTGCCCGGAGACCTGTATTAAAAGCGTTTTCATCGCGTGATCGCGATGGAGGGGGAGATCTGTCTCACCGACTGTCGAATGATCGAAGGAGATCGCTCCGATCAGCAGCAGCGGAAACCATTCCGGTTACCGACGCCGAATCGGGCATTCTCCCGGTTGCGGTAGAATTCCCGCTCGGTCATCGGTTCCTGGTCGGAATGGGTCCGGCGGATATGGGCGGCATAGGCTTCGTAATCGCCCTGCCCCACCATGAGGCGGGCGCCGTCGCATACGCATTTCGAGAAGGTCTTGAGCCGGTCCCGCAATTCCGTCGACGACAGCGCCATTGTTCTTACTCCGCCGGGACGGGGGACGGGCCGCCGCTCTCGAGCGCCGTCCAGCGGTCGGCCCTGTAGGCCTTCAGGCAGGCCTGGACGCCGAAGACGGCGATGGCCACCACGAGGCCGACGAACATGACGGCCAGCGCCGCGTCGATCCGGTCGTTGAAGACGATCTTGTGCATGTCGGCCATGTTCTTGGCCGGACCCAGCACCTTGCCCTCGGCGATCGCCGCCGAGAACCGGTCCGCATGGGACAGGAAGCCGATCTTGGGATCGGCCGAGAAGATCTTCTGCCAGCCCGCCGTGAGCGTGCAGATTAACAGCCAGACGGTGGGGATGACCGTGACGAAGGCGTAGCGCTCGCGCTTCATCTTGAAGATCACAACGGTGGCCAGCGTCAGCGCCACGGCCGCCAGCATCTGGTTCGAGATGCCGAACAGCGGCCACAGGGTGTAGATGCCGCCGAGCGGGTCGGTGACGCCCTGGTAGAGGAAGTAGCCCCAGGCCGAGACGCAGAGGGCCGTGGCCAGGATGCTGGGCGCCCAGGCCGAGGTGTCCTTGAAGGTCGGCGAGATCAGGCCGAGCAGGTCCTGCAGCATGAAGCGTCCCGCCCGCGTGCCGGCATCCACGGCGGTGAGGATGAACAGGGCCTCGAACAGGATCGCGAAGTGGTACCAGAAGGCCATCATCGTCTTGCCGCCGATGGCGGACGAGATGATGTGGGCCATGCCGACGGCGAGCGTCGGGGCGCCGCCGGTGCGCGAGATGATCGAGTGCTCGCCGACATCCTTGGCGGTCTGGGTGATCACATCGGCGGAGATCGGGAAGCCGAGATTGGTCACGGCGGCGGCCGCCGTCTCGGCGGAGGTGCCGAGCAGGGCGCCCGGCGAGTTCATGGTGAAGTAGATGCCCGGATCGATCACGCTCGCGGCGACCAGCGCCATGATCGCGACGAAGCTCTCCATGAGCATGCCGCCGTAGCCGATGAAGCGGGTGTCGGCTTCGTTGTCGATGAGTTTCGGGGTCGTTCCCGACGAAATCAGCGCGTGGAAGCCGGAGACGGCACCGCAGGCGATGGTGATGAACAGGAACGGGAAGAGGGAGCCCGCCCAGACCGGGCCGGTGCCGTCGACGAACTTCGTCATGGCCGGCATCTGCAGATGCGGTGCGACCACGACGATGCCGAGAGCGAGGCCGATGATGGTGCCGATCTTGAGGAAGGTCGAGAGGTAGTCGCGCGGGGCGAGCAGGAGCCAGACCGGCAGGATCGAGGCGACGAAGCCGTAGCCGATCAGCATCCAGGTGAGCTGTGTGCCGGTGAAGGTGAAGGCCGGGCCCCAGACCGGGTGTTCGTTGATCTGGCCGCCGCCGATGATGGCGGCCATGAGCAGGATGAAGCCGAGGATCGACACTTCGCCGATCTTGCCCGGCCGGATGAAGCGCGCGTAGAGGCCCATCAGGATCGCGATCGGGATCGTGGCCGCCACCGTGAAGGTGCCCCAGGGGCTCTCGGCCAGCGCCTTGACCACGATCATCGCCAGCACTGCGAGCAGGATCACCATGATCATGAAGGTGCCGAACAGCGCGATCACGCCGGGGATCACGCCGAGCTCGGCCCGGATCAGCTCACCGAGGGAGCGCCCGTCGCGGCGCATGGAGATGAACAGGATCATGAAGTCCTGCACCGCGCCCGCGAGCACGACGCCCGCCAGGATCCAGAGCATGCCGGGCAGGTAGCCCATCTGCGCGGCCAGGACCGGGCCGACGAGGGGACCCGCGCCCGCGATCGCCGCGAAATGGTGGCCGAACAGGACGGTCTTGTTGGTGGGGACGTAGTCGAGCCCGTCGTTGTGACGGTGGGCCGGGGTCTTGCGGCTCGGATCGAGCTGCATCACCTTGTCGGAGATGTAGAGCGAGTAATAGCGGTAGGCGATGAGATAGACGCAGACCGCGGCCACGACGATCCACAGGGCGTTGATCGATTCGCCGCGGCTGGTGGCGACGATCGCCAGGGCCGCCGCGCCCAACGCACCCACAAGGGCCCACGGCCCGTGCTTCTGTATAGCACCCATCGACGTCTCGCTCCCGCGACCCGTCCTTGATGGCGGATCGTCAGGTTTCTTCTCGCTCAAAAATTCTTTCGGGGCCAGAGAGAAAAATACAAAGGCGCGGACGATGTCAGTCCGTGACGATCACACGGTTGGGCAACTCGTCGATATCCCCCGCCCGACGCGGCAAATGCTTGGTGAGGACCGCGCCGATCCCCTCCACGGCGGAGACGAGACCGTCGGCCGCCGCGCCCCGTCGAAGGGACGACAGCAGCGCGTCGATGGCCGACGACCACGCCGCCGGGGAAATCCGGGAGGCGATGCCCGAATCGGCGACGATCTCCGCATGGCCCTCGGCGACGGCGAGGTAGATCAGGATGCCCGTGCGTCCGCGCGTCCGGGCCAATCCGCGGGCGGTGAACTCCCGCGATGCCGCTTCGTGCGCCCGTGCCCGTCGGATCGAGCGTGGAACGAGGAGAAGGCGGGCTCGCGGATGGGCGGCCGCGGCGAGCGCCGCGAGGACGATGGCGGCCTGCGCCAGGGCGATCGAGGCGGCGCTCCACGGGGTGAGCAGGATCAGCGGCCAGGGCGCCGCGAGCCCGAGGGCCAAAGCCGGCACCAAAGCGGCGGACCGGTAGAGGCCGGCGCGGGCGGCCACGAGAACGACGATTTCCGCCGACGTGGTCGATTCCGCCGTGGCGATTGCGTCGGCGATGCGCGTCCTGTCGGTGTCGCTCAGCATCCTACCAATCCCCGGAGGCTCCGCCCCCTCCCGATGAGCCGCCACCGCCCGAA